>NZ_AUGI01000052.1 GCF_000422585.1 Hugenholtzia roseola DSM 9546 | reverse complement strand
TTAAGATTGTAAAAGAATAGCGAAACCGTCGCCGAGGGCTTTGCCCGTCGGCGAGGTTTGAAAACCTTTTCTTTTTCTTTTTTTTGGTCTGCGACCGATTTGTTTTTGTAAAGCCTCGGCGACGGCTAAGAGCTTCGCCGACGGCTCAAAAAAAGCTCACCACTGCCTTGTTGCTGTTGGTGAGCTTTTTCTTTGTGGGCTTTGGGTTCGCCTTGTCGTTTGGAAGGTATTTTATTTGAGTTTATCCTTCAAAATTCTAAACTCTACAATAGGCGAAATTTTTTCATACAAGATATGATAAACGGCATCTACAATCGGGGTGTAGGCTTGAAAATGCTGCTTATTGGCTTGATAAACGGCTTTTACGGCATAGTAACCTTCCGCAATCATATTCATTTCCACTTGTGCCGACTTGACCGAATAGCCCCTGCCAATCATATTGCCAAAGGTGCGGTTGCGGCTAAATTGAGAGTATGCCGTTACGAGCAAATCTCCTAAATATGCCGATTCGTTCAAATCGCGTGGCGTTTCGGGGCGAACTTTGTCTAAAAATCGTTTCATTTCTTGCATGGCATTTGAAACCAATACAGACTGAAAATTATCGCCATAATTCAACCCTCGTGCAATACCACAGGCTAAGGCAACGATATTTTTCAAAACGGCAGCATACTGCACACCATCTAAGTCTAAATTGGGGTAGGCTTTGATGTAATGACAGCGCAGTAGGGAGGCGAAAAATTCGGCTTGGGCTAAATCATTCCCACCGATAGTAAGGTAAGACTGACGCTCTTGGGCGACCTCTTCGGCATGACAAGGTCCTGCCACTACTAAAAGATGAGAAGTAGGCACGCCTAATTGTTCGTGGATATAATCCGTAACTAAGCTATTTTTGCCTGCAATCATACCCTTTACAGCGGAAATGACAACTTTGCCCGCCAAATCTGACGGCTGCAATTTGCCCAAAACCTCGCTCACGAAGGCAGAGGGAATGACAAGCAAGACGTGAGAAGCCGCCGCCACTGCTTCTTTGAGCTGTTGTGTAGGAAAGACTTTTTCACTGTCTATTTCTACATCACTCAAATAACTGGGGTTACGACCATAGGTCTTCATGTGTTCGATGTCGTGCTTCGAGCGCAGCCACCAATGAATGTGGGTATTGCCTTCGGAAAGGATTTTGACTAAGGCAGTCGCCCAACTGCCGCCGCCAATAACAGCAATAGACGTGGTTTCGGTTGACAAAATCGTATCAATTTGGTTCTAAGTAGCAAAATAAAGCTAAAAAAACAAGAATCCGAAATTTGTCCTTATCTTTGCCTTAATGCGAGAAGGCTACTGAATAGCCCCAAAACGCAAGCAAGGGCGGCAAAATTGCCTCTCTCTTACCTCTAACCACACACAATTCTATGAAACTTTTTTTCAATAAGACCAAAATCATTGCCACTGTCGGACCTGCCTCCGCCACACGCGAAAAACTTTTAGAGCTAATGGTCGCAGGCGTAGATGTCTTTCGCCTCAATTTTTCACACGGCAGTTATGAAGAGCATGCCCAAGTGGTGAGCCATATTCGCGAACTCAACGACAAGTTTAATTTTCACGTGGGGATTCTTTTAGACCTACAAGGTCCCAAAATCCGCATTGGCGAGGTTGAAAATGGGGGCGTTTTGGTAGAAAAAGACCAAGAAGTGGTCTTTACCGTAGAAAAGTGCCTTTCTAATGCCAAGCGCGTCTATTGCACCTATGAATCGCTACCCAGCGATGTCAAGGCAGGTGATACGATTTTGATAGATGACGGAAAATTAGAATTTACCGTAACCGAGGTTTCGGGTGGATTGGTGCATGCGCGTGTGGTTTTTGGGGGTATGCTCAAATCTAAAAAGGGTATGAATTTGCCCAATACCGACATTTCCGCGCCCTCCCTAACAGATAAAGACTACCAAGATGTCCTTTTTGGCATCAAACACAAGGTAGAATGGATTGCCCTTTCTTTTGTCCGACAAGCCAGCGATATGTTGCGTTTGCGCGAAATTATCAACAACCAGAAAGGCTTTTCGCATATCATTGCCAAAATAGAACGCCCCGAAGCCATCAACAACATCGATTCCATCATCGAGGCTTCTGATGCCGTTATGGTCGCACGTGGCGATTTGGGCGTAGAAATTAAAGCCGAAGATGTGCCACTTTTGCAAAAAAGAATCGTCAGAAAAGCCAACGAAGCAGGAAAACCCGTCATTATCGCAACCCAGATGATGGAGTCGATGATTACCAATCCGCGCCCGACACGTGCCGAAACCAACGACATCGCCAATGCCGTCATGGACGGAGCAGACGCGCTCATGCTAAGTGGTGAAACCGCCGTAGGCAAATACCCCGTAGAAGTGGTCAAGAGTGTGATGAAGACTATCCACTCGATGGAGGTCAATGCCGAATCTATTTACAATCGCTATTACGAAATAGACCCCAGCTACCCCGATTTTATCGCCCGCAGTGTGCTTACGACTGCCTGCCGTTTGGCGCAAAATACGCAAGCCAAGGCGATTCTTTCCATGACCCAGAGCGGCTATACTGCCTTTCGCATAGCGAGCCATCGCCCCAAAGCGCGTATTTTTATTTTCACAGGAAACGCCCGTTTGCTCACCACAGTTAGCCTGATTTGGGGCGTGAGAGGCTTTTTCTATGATAGATTTGTTTCTACCGATATTACCTTCAAAGAAACCCAACAGATTTTGGTAGATAACGGACTTTTGGAAAAAGGCGACCTTTTTATCAATACTGCCAGCATGCCTATCAATGAAAAACAGCGCACCAATGTAGTCAAGCTCTCGAAAGTAGATTAGACCCAAAAAAAGTAGGGACAAGCCAGCACGTTGTCCCTGCTTCTGCCAAAGAAAGGCGCGTTTTTATTCACCTTTTTTTCGCATATCCTACACAATTTCGTATCTTTATGCGTAGGATAGGAAAAGCGACTTTGCCCTCTATGGTTTTTGCGTGTGATTTTGCTTTTGGATAAAATTGTATTTTATTTTTGTTAAATTTATTCGAGATGAAAAACTTTCTTTTTTCCAAATGTTCCTCTTTGGCTTTATGGGGTGCAGTCTGCTTTTTGCTGCTTGCCCTTTCACTTACCACTGAATCAAGGGCGCAGGGCGAACGCCAAGTAGTGCGTTTTTCGGGTATTTTGGTGGAGGGCGATAGTGCTTATGGCGTGCCGTATGCCCATATCCTCATTCCAAGAGCGGGCGTAGGCACTACCAGCAACGGGGCAGGCTATTTTACCATCAATGCCTTAGAAGGCGATACGGTGCATATAACTTCTATGGGATTAGAGCCTGTGCGCATCATCATTCCGCGAAGAGGCGAACCTTCTTATTCTATTTTTATCAATATGCAGCAAAAAGATAATTTATTAGATGAAGTAATTATTTATCCTTTTGATAACGCCTACGAATTTAAAGAAGCTATCTTAGCCCTCCAACTCGAAGACCCGCGCCTGACTGCCATGCGCGAAAATTTGAGTCAAGAGCGCATCTATAACATGGCACTCGAAACGCCCATGAGTGCCGAAGGGAATTATAGAATGATGATGAACAATCAGATTTATGGCATCAATAATCGTTTCTTTGTCCCTACTTTGCAGTTGCTTAATCCCTTTGCTTGGGCAAAATTTATCGAGTCTATTCGCAATAAAGACTACAAAAAGAAACTTTCCCCTACGGAAGGCTCGCGAAGGTAGGAACAGGAAAGTCTCCTGCCTAACTTTATCGCCTTTGGCTGATATGATGTTTTTGCTATAAAACTGAAAAGCACATGAATTTTAAAAATATTTTTGCCTTCTTTCAGCCCGCTTCGCCCTATATCAAAGACGACATCGAGGTGCGTTTTGGCAGATATACAGACGCGCATAAGTCGCTCGAAAAGGAGCAGTCTTGGCAGCGTGCGATGGCTTTTTACGAACAGAAAAATTACAAGCAAGCCTACCTCGAATTTTTCAACTTTCTCTTAGATGAAGACGAGGCGAATGTAGAAATTGCGTTGGAAGAAGCAGGCGAAAAGTTTAAGATTTTATTCACCATCTTTCAAGGCTCGAAAAAAGTAGTGGGAGAGGCTACGGAGGTAAGTTTTTCCGCACAGGTACAAATTGCAGAAAGTAAAGTGCCAAATATTGCACTTTATAGAAGGCTTATGGAATCAAACTATAACTTTTTTTATAGTTGTTTTTCACTTAGTCCCGACAACATTCTTTCGATGCGCTTTTCTACCGATACCGAAGATAGCAACCCTGCCAAACTCTACAACGGACTGCGCGAAATTGCCGTCAATGCCGATAAAAATGACGACGTTTGGCTGGTTCAATTTCCGCAACTTGCCCCGATTGCCGATTCTCATGTGGGCGAATTGCCGCAAAATGAGATTGATAACAAGTCGTATTTTGTAAAAAAATGGACACACGAAGCCCTGCACGCCTGTCAGGAAGGCGCGTTGGCAAAATTAGAAGCCTTAGTTTCTTTTTACTACCTCACTGTTTTGTACCGCATAGACTACCTGACTCTGCCCGAAGGTGATATTTTAAACCTGATAGAAACGGCGCATTTGCAGTTTTTTAGTGAGGACAATTTGCCCATTGCAGCAAAAAATCAGGCTCTACAAAAAATCTTGACCCAACTTGCCGAATTTTCGGAAAAACAGATGGTCAAGAATTTCTATGCGACAAAGGCTACTTTCGGAATTGCCAAACCTGCCGACTTAACAGAAATCAATGCCCATCTGACGGCACAATTACAAGCCGTTTTTTGGTATTTAGATAACAAATTAGACCATTTTGTGCCGCTTATTTTAGAATATGCCGCCCTATATGCCTTTTTCAATTTTGGCATGCCTGCACCGCACCGCCGTTTTTTGCACCTTTATATTCGCATCATCAATACGGATTATTTTGTGGCTTTGGGGGGAAAAAACATCTTTTGGCAGGGCGAAAAATTGCATAAAAAGCAAATTCAAGACTACCTCAAAGAAATTGTACGCAGTCAGAAGGAGATGTATCCGCAGCTTCAGTTTGATACCAAAAAGCTCAATTTCAACGACTTAGTCCCTTTTTCGGTTTCTTATTTTGATGCCATTCGCAAACTCGAATACTAATAGTAGCATACCAATTCCCTAAATCCTAACCTTTCCTATCTGATGCTTGTTCGTATCGTCCGCATGGAATTTCGTCCTGATTTTGTGCCTACTTTTTTGGCAAATTTCGAAACCAATAAAAATGCAATCCGCCATTTTCAAGGCTGTCTGCACTTAGAACTCCTGCAAGATGCCGACAATCCCGCCATTTTTACGACTTATAGCCATTGGCAGCAGGCGCAAGATTTGGACACTTACCGCCACTCCGAACTTTTTAAATCGGTCTGGGCAGCAACCAAAATCGGTTTTGCTGCAAAGCCTATCGCTTTTTCGTTGTATCCTTTTATACAAGTTTCTTAATTTTATGAAAGCAAAACTTATTTTCATTTTTCTTATCTGTTTTCTGATGCCTTTTTTAAAAGCACAAGAAAATAGCACTTCGTTTTTTAAAAAGCAGGCACAATATGAAACCCTTTGGCAGTGGCAGGGGCAAACCATACGCCTCAAAAGGATTCCTTTGGCAGATATTCCTGCAAAAATCAAAAACGACTGGATTTATTACGACGACCTAACGAGCCTTCAACTCTATTTGGATAGCCTGCGCAAAGATTTTTTGGCACAAAAGCAGACTTCCCATTTTTGGGAAAAGGCGCGTAATAAGGATACGGCGTATTCGCCTTCTTTTGCGTCTATCGAGGCTCTTTTCAAAGCCCTTCAAGACAGAGATGCGCGTTGGGACTTGGCGGCTTGGCAGCAGGAATGGCAACTGTATGATGCCTATTTTGGGGCGCAAAAGTTGTCGCAAGTCGAGCAAAGTGCGGCAGAGCGTAGGTCGCAAAACTATCAAACTTCCCTTGTTTTGCTGCAAGATTTACTTTGGGGGCTACAAAATGCGTCCTCACAAGAGGCGTATCAGGCACGCGCTCAAACGGAAAAATCTAATTTAGACTATCTTTATCAATATTATTTTCAAGATAGCCTGCAATGGCGCGAACTTTATTGGGAATACCTAACCCTTATAGGGGAGGGCGAAACTGCCCTCAATCTTTGCGACCAAGTTCTATCCCAAGAATCGGAAAGCACCACAGCAAGCGAAGACCAACGCACCCAGATTATCCAAAGGACACGCCGCCTGCGCACGACACTGCTCGATAAGATGATGGCAAAAAGGCGCGTAGAGGCACAAAATCTAAGCCATGGCACTTCTTCACAGAAAAAATCTACACACAGCCTAAACCACTCCTCCACTAAAAAGAAAAAAACTGTTTCGCACACAAAAACCACCAAGCGGAGGTGAGGTGTTATTTTTTTGACTTTCTATGACTTTTTAATTTGCATTTAGATATTTTTTACTATATTTGCCAGGTCTTTAACTGCTTCAAGAGTAGTTTTAAATAGAAGTAGTTAGACTAAATAGTTATTACAAAAACAATTTTTTATAAAAATATGAAAATTGAAAAACTAAAAGTTAAAAATTTTAAAGTGTTTCATAACATGGAAATACGTGACTTCCCTAACTTGTGCGTCTTTTTAGGTGCTAATGGGTCAGGAAAGACTACGCTTTTTGATGTTTTTGGCTTCCTTAGTAGTGCTTTGCATCATAACGTTAAACACGCACTTCATCAACGCGGAGGGTTTGATGAGGTTATTTCTCGCAATAGCACAGGTGATATAGAATTTGAGTTGAAATTTAGAGATACACCGGGCTCCCCCTTGGTTACGTATGAACTTTCTATTGGGTTGAGTGAAAACAAATCTCCTATCGTAACTAAAGAAGTATTGAGCTATAGGCGAGGCAGTCGCGGTCGTCCTTATCGTTTTTTAGATTTCTCAAGGGGGCGCGGTAGTGCGATTATAAACGAAGCAGAATTTGCAGAAGCCAAGCAAGAGTTTAAAGACCAACGAGAAGAGCAAGTTTTAGAATCTCCTGATATTTTGGCTATCAAAGGCTTGGGTCAATTCAAAAAATTTAAGGCAATTAGCACTTTTCGTAGGTTGTTAGAAAATTGGTTTGTTTCTAATTTTCAAATTCAGGCTGCCCAAAATATAGAGGAAACAGGGCTTAGTGAACATCTTTCAAGAAATGGAAACAATTTAGCTCAAGTTACAGAGTATATTTATGAAAACCATAGACCTATTTTTGAACAAATCTTAGGGAAGATGAAAAAACGCATACCAGGAATTTCCGAAGTACGAGCCACAAAAACCATAGATGGTCGTATTGTCCTTCAATTTAAAGACGGCACTTTCAAGGACCCTTTTATATCGCGTTACGTATCTGACGGAACTATAAAAATGTTTGCTTACTTAATTTTACTCAACGACCCAACTCCACATCCACTCCTTTGTGTAGAAGAGCCTGAGAATTATTTGCATCCTGAACTTTTGAGGGAGTTAGCCGAAGAGTTTAGAGAGTATGCGCAGCAGGGACAAGTTTTTATTTCAACTCACTCGCCTGATTTTGTGAATCACCTCAAAATAGAGGAACTTTTTTGGCTCTATAAAAAAGACGGATATACGCAAGTTCAGCGAGCTAAAGATGATAAAGTTGTTCAGAATTTGGTCAAAGAGGGTGATGCCTTGGGTTATTTGTGGACACAGGGCTACTTAAAAGGAAGTGGAATTAAGAGCTTAATTTAAAACTTTATGACAAGAGTAGAAATCTTAACTGAAGAACCATCTATGCGGGACGTGTTAGAAGAGATTTTGCCTAAGATTTTGCCTCAAAAATGGGTTTTAGGTCAGAACTATTTTGTGCGTTCTCATCAAGGAAAGCAAGATTTACAAAAATCTATCCCACGTAAAGTTAAAACCTTTTCTCATTTTCATGAGCGTACAGGCATTGTCATCGTGCATGACCAAGACAGTCATAATTGCACAGAACTTAAACATGATTTAATAAAATTGTGTCAAGATGCAAACAATCAAGAAAATCCTGCTCCTTTTCTGATAAGAATTGCTTGCAGAGAATTGGAATCTTGGTATTTAGGGGATTTTCGTGCAATACAAGCCGCCTATCCTCGCTTCAATGCACAAAAGTTTGCAGGACAAGCTAAGTTTCGGAATCCAGACAATCTCAACAACGCAGCAGAGGAGTTAGGTAAAATCCTACCAGAATTTCAAAAGGGAGCTTCTGCCAGAGCTATTGCACCCTATTTGGACATTGACCCTCAAAATAACAGGTCTGAAAGCTATAAGCAGTTCATTAAAGGTATAATAAAGTTTTTTAGTTAAAATATTAAAATATTTAATTAGTTAAAAACTAACAGTTTAAAAAAAAACTGTTAGTTCTGTCATCTTTTTATCAAAAAAAACTACAAATGCGACGGCGTGGGATTAAACTGCTCTTCTTCGGTAGAGCCTTTGAGGGCGGCAGTAGAAAGTCCTTCGCCCATGATGGCTTGCGCGACTTGGTCGAAATAGCCTGCGCCTACGAAACGTTGGTGCTTTGTGCCTGTGTAGCCTTTTTCCTCATAGTCAAATTCCTTGTTTTGCAGGCGCGAATAGGCTGCCATGCCTTCGCTTTTGTATTTGAGTGCCAGCTCATACATGCCCATATTGAGGCTATGAAACCCTGCTAAGGTTACGAATTGAAACTTATAGCCCATCTTGCCTAACTCTTCTTGAAAATGTGCAATCGTGGCAGCCTCTAAATTTGCTGACCAATTAAAGGAAGGCGAGCAGTTGTAGGCTAAAAGTTTGTGAGGGTATTTTTCGTGTATTTTTTTGGCAAAATAACGCGCTTCTTCTAAATCAGGCTTCGAGGTTTCACACCAAATGACATCAGCATAAGGCGCGTAAGCCAAACCGCGTGCTACTGCCGCCTCTATGCCCCCTTTGAGGATAAAAAAGCCTTCGGCGGTACGCGCCTCTTGGCTAATAAAGGGCTTATCGGCAGGGTCTATGTCGCTGGTTATCAGGTATGAACCATTGGCATCTGTACGCGCAATCAGCACCGTAGGCACGTCCAAAACATCTGCCGCCAAACGCGCCGCCTTCAATTTTTGCACCGCCTCCGAAGTAGGCACTAAGACCTTGCCGCCCATGTGTCCGCACTTTTTAGCGGAAGAAAGTTGGTCTTCAAAATGAACGCCCGAAGCACCCGCTTCAATCATGGCTTTCATCAGTTCATAGGCATTGAGAACGCCCCCAAAACCAGCTTCTGCATCGGCTACAATGGGCGCAAACCACTGAATTGGCTCTTTACCTTCTGCCTGCTCGATTTGGTCGGCACGCAAAAGGGCATTATTGACGCGCTTGACCATGGCAGGCACGCTATCGGCAGGGTACAAACTTTGGTCGGGATACATCTGACCTGCATTATTGCCATCGGCTGCTACCTGCCAACCGCTCATATAAATTGCCTTCAAACCTGCCTTTACCTGCTGGACAGCCTGATTGCCCGTAATCGCACCCAAGGCAGGCACAAAATCCTCTTCATTTAAAAGTTTCCAAAGCCTTTCCGCACCCATACGCGCCAAAGTATGCTCTAAACGCGCGCTGCCGCGCAATTTGGCTACCTCGTCCGCACTGTAATCGCGCTTGATACCTGCCCAACGGGGGCTATTTTTCCATTCGTTTGCTAATTCACTTGCGTTGCGATGCGCAAAAGGAGATGTTCCGTTTGAAGTCATGACTAAAAAGGGGGTAAGAATGAATAAAATACCAAAAAGAAAAGGTGCAGGTGTTGATTGTTGGTTATTTTTTAGAAGGCTCGACTTAGAGCCTTTCGTAAGCCGAAGTGGTGAGAAAGTCTTGATAATCAGGTGAAAAGACCAATTTTTCCAAAATCTCTCGCGCCTCTGGGTAGCGCAAAGCAAGACTTTGTGTTTCGCCCAATTCGGTTACAATTTTCTGATATTCTTCTTCAAAACAAGATTTGAGGTATGCCGCCGTAATGGGAAAATAAGCCGCCTCGCCATTTTCTTCTGCCTGATAGCGTTGGGCTTTGGGGTGAAAAAGCCACTGCCAAAGTTGGGTACGCGAAATCTCGGCTGTGGCTGCATCTTCCATCAAATTGAAAATGGCGGCAGCCCCTACGCCATTGAGCCACGCACTAACATAGCGCAGTGCCACGCTGATATTGAGCCTAATACCCGAATCGGTGATTTTTCCCCCTTCTATCTGAAAATCAAGAAGTTGGGTTTCCATCTTTTCCACTACTACGTCGTTGCGCAACCGCTCTTTTTGGTGAGGCTTGTCGCCAAATTTAGCATCAAAGACCGCCTTTGCAATAGGAACTAAATCGGGGTGTGCTACCCAAGAGCCATCAAAACCGTCGGCAGCCTCGCGTTCTTTGTCTTTTCGTACCTGCTCGAAGGCTTTTGCATTGATGTTAGCGTCGTTTTTGGTAGGAATAAATGCAGACATGCCCCCAATCGCATGCGCACCGCGTTTGTGGCAAAAATGAACCAAAAGCTCGGTATAGGCACGCATAAAAGGGACGGTCATCGTAATTTGGGCGCGGTCGGGCAAAGGCTGCTGCACGACATTCCTAAATTTTTTGATTGCCGAAAAGATATAATCCCATCTACCTGCATTGATACCAACAATATGCTCGCGCAGTTCGTAAAGTATTTCCTCTATCTCAAAGGCTGCTAAAATGGTTTCTAAAAGCACAGTGGCTTTGAAAGTTCCTATCGGAATTGCTAAATAATTTTGTGCAAAAACAAAAACGTCGTTCCAAAGACGTGCCTCTAAATGGTTTTCTAATTTGGGCAAGTAAAAATAAGGTGCTGTTCCTCTTTTGAGCATCTCTTGGGTATTGTGAAAAACATACAAGCCAAAATCGAAGAGCGAACCCGAAATCGGTACGCCATCGATGAGCAAGTGCTTTTCCGACAAGTGCCAACCGCGCGGACGCACCAACAGGACGGCAGTTTCTGCATTTAGTTTGTAATGTTTGTCTTTTTTTTCGTCGTAAAAATCTATCTGTTTGCGAATGGCATCATAACAGTTGCGCTGACCTTGCAAAGCGTTTTCCCAAGTAGGCGAATTGGCATCTTCAAAGTCTGCCATAAAAATTTTAGCACCTGAATTGAGCGCGTTTATCATCATCTTGCGCTCCACTGGTCCCGTAATTTCCACACGCCTATCCTGTAAGTCGGCAGGGATTGGCGCAACTTGCCACGTAGCGTCCTTCCGAATGGCTTGTGTTTCTTTGGGAAAAGTGGGCATCTGCCCTGCATCAATCGCCTTTTGCGTAACTTCGCGCCTATCGAGCAAAGCCTGACGCACAGGCTCGAATTTCTGGTGCAAAGCTACTAAAAATTCAAGGGCTTGCGCACTCAAAAAGTATTGAAAATCAGACGACAACGGTTTTTCCGTTACCAAACGAACTGTTCCCTCGATAGGAGCAGAGGGCGTAGAAAGGGATTTTTCAGACATGGGAGGCTTATCGGGTTAGGTAAAAATGGCGCGTTCTTTTTTTAGCAATGCTAAGGAATTGCGCAGCGAAAGCCTCACTTTCTTTTCCTACTAAAAACGCAGAAAAGAGAGTGCCTACTATCTGTTTGTAGGGGTTTTATGCCGATTTTATATCGTAATCTTGCTTATTGGTAAAATTTTATGCAAGTAAAGCATTTGCAAACACAATACCAAATTTTTTCGAAAAAAAGTATGCGTGCCGACTAAAAAAATGGTTTGGCTAATATCCATACTCGTGTTCTATTATCTCAATTTCCTTTTTAGATAAATCATAAATTTGGTAAATTTTCTCATTAAGCTGCTTTTCTTCCTGCTCAATTTGCTGTTCGAGGTTGCGCAATAGTTCGCCTTCTTGCTCAAAAAGTTCGAGCCACTCCATTTTTCGCTTGGTGGGAATTTGCCCTTTTTGTTTTTCTATTTCGGTTTGAAATGCTGCCCATTCAAGCCAATGCCACTTTTCTAATTTTTTTGATAATTTTGAAAGTTTAAATTCTCCGCTAAAAATCGTCTTGAAGGCGTTATCTTTTTTATAGAAAGCCTCTGATTTTTGCTGCAAAATTTGATGTTTTTCTTGAAAAAATAGCTTGTCTTCTTCCTCTATGCAAGGAATAGGTACTTGTATCATTTTATTAAAATCTAATTTGTTTCGTCCTCTTTCTTCGGGGTTTCCATAGGCTACAAAGGTAAGTTTTTTGTAGAAATCAAAAAGTTTCGAGTTTAGGAAAGCGCACAAAAACCTATCCGCTTGGGAAATAAAGTATGCCGAATTATTTAAAAAATAACCTTTTTCATCATAGTAAAATTCATGCCTTACTGCCGTATGGATATACATAATTTTGGGCTTTTCAAATTCAGCGTAATAGTTGCAGGGGCGCAGGTTGAAATGCGTTTTTCCTTGGTCTTGTCTTGCTTTTAGCTCTTTTTCAAAGGCTTTTAGGTAGTTGAAAATGGCGGGATACGAATTTTTACTTATTTCAATATCATAACCTGTATTGATTAAAAAGTGCATTTTTTTATTTTCCAGATGCCACTTTTTAATATCTGTAGCCTGACAATAAGGCTTTATAAGTTCATTGCTTTTATAGTCTTCCTTTATCAATTTTTCACGTATTTTGTGGTCTATAATAAAGGCGCGATTAAGCCCAGTAGTAATGCCTCTGTAAATATTTTGGTTTGCATAATCGCGAAGTGGTAGCACTTTTAATTTTTTTGGATATTTTATTTTATGAAGTAACTCTTGTTTTTCTTCCGTAGTAAAGACCCATTCGTTTGTATTTAATAGCTCTTTTTTTATCTCAATTTTTGTAGTCAGTTTGTCCGCAAAATAGACAATTCCCGCCTCTCCCAATAGCTTTTTGGTAACGGGAAAGTAGTAAAAATTTGTATTTGTTTTTTGATTTGATAAAATAATAATTTGTGGCTCTGTGGCGGCATCTTCAAAAACAGGTAGTTCAAAAAAATCAACTATTTGCTGAATTTGTAGTGGTTGCAAGAGGCGGCGCAGCCCTTCGCCATATTTGGTCTTAAACCATTTGTTGGGCGTGATATAAGCCAAGATGCCATTTTTTTGCAGTAGTTCTAAGGCTTTACTATAAAAATAAACATATAAGTCGGCTACACCGCTATATACTTCGGGATATTTTTTAGAAAAATAGTTTTTGTGTTTTTCTGATAGCAGCTCCTGTCGCACATAAGGAGGATTGCCTATAATGATACTAAATCCTTGATTTTCAGTGTCTTGTTCTTCAAAAACTTGTGGAAATTCTTTTCGCCACTCGAAGGCTTTGGGGTCTATTTCGGAGTCGTCTATCAAAGAATTGCCTACTTTGATGTTGTCTGCAAGCTCGTTCAGTCTTTGCCGCATTTGCGCTGTTTTGAGCCAGAGTGAAAGTTTTGTAATAGATACACTTTCAGAATTTAAATCAACGCCAAAAATATTATTTTCTAAGATTTTATGAATAAAATTCTTTTCTTTTGGTTTGGTTGTAGGCATTGGCAAGGGCTTTTCAAAAATATTTCCTACATTTTCTTGCGAATCTTTTTGTGTAAGTTTGGGCTTGGGTGGAGGTAAAATACCTAATTTTAGGCTTTCTATCCAACGATATTCATAAATTAGAAAACTCAAAACTTGATTTAAAAATGCACCAGACCCACAGGCAGGGTCGAGAATACGTAAATTAGAAAGCCAATTTTCATATTGACTTAATCTTTCTAAAAGAAAATCTTTTTCTATTTGATTTTCCCAATCTATTTCTATTTCCTCAATTTCCAACACTCTTTTTTTAGAGCGGCAGGCAACGCCGATTGTTTCTTCAACCATGTATTGCGTGATGTAGATAGGCGTGTAAAAAATGCCGTCAGCCTTTCTTTTTCCCATATTTTTGGGCAGATTGCCTGCTTCTATTTCGGCTAAATCTTCCATTAGTTCGAGGCGTTTTTGGTCTAATTCATTCAAACTATGCTCAAAAATATGACCTAAAACATTAATGTCTATATCCGTATCAAAATCATAGCGAGCAATCCATTCGCAGCGCATACGCAGGGTTTCGTCCTGAATTTGAAGCCCATCTAAGAGTGGGTCTGGCGCAAAAAGTCCGCCATTGTAAGCAAAAATATCAAAAATCCTACTTTTAAAACCTTTGTCTATAAAACTAAAATATTTCACAAAACGGCTATACAAAGTTACTGGCTCGCCTATGTCGTTTAAGTATTCCCATTGCTGTATCAAAATTTTTATCATATTAGCAGGGAGCAGCCCTTTGGCAGAGGCAAAACAAAGAAAGATAATTCTATCTAATAGTTTTTGTGTCTTTTCAAAAAGCAAAAATTTATCCTGTTTTTTATTGAGCAAGGCGATATTGATAAAAAGGTGGTCTTTGAAGGCTTGGTAATCGTCGTAAAAAGCTAAGGTTAGCTCCTGCTCACGTGCAATGGATTTATTTTTTATTTCAATAGGTAGATTTGAAAATAAGTTGTCTTTTTGTATTAGTGTGTAAAGTTTGGCAAATTCGGGCAACGTTAAATTGAATAAATCAAAGGCTTCGTAGTCGTATGCGTTATCGATATAAAACCATAGTTCTTTGAAATTTGAAGTAATGACATACCTACAATTTGGGTGCTGATTTTTGTAGCCAAAGGCTTGACTTTCCACGATTTTGAGAAAAGAAGTGCGCGTATCTTTTAGTTCAATGATTGCCCAAACTTGTGAATTTATTTCCGCTGATTCCTTATTTTGAGTAGGATTTTTTTTAAGCAAAACCGCGTCTGCTTTTTTGGCGTTATTAGGATTTTTAAATTCAGTTATCAAATCATAATCTGGTGAAGGAAAAAGAGTATAACCAAAAACTTCTACCATTAAGTCTTTTAAAAAACCTTCTTGATATTGCTCTTCTTTTGCAGTTAAGATAAGCTCCTGCATTTGTGGATTGCCAAAATGCGTTTTAAATTTTTCAAAAGCCTGCTGCACTGCCTCACTATTTTGAGCCTGTGCGTATTCTTTGAGTACGTTTTTCTGAAAAAGCGACATAAGAGAAAAGGAATTAGAAACCAATCGGCGATTCACTGCCAAAAATAGTGAAAAAAACGCGCTTGCAGCCAAAAAGATGGTGAAAAGTAGTGAAAAAAGTGTATTTTTGCAAATAAGCCTATCGCTTTGATAAAAAGATTGTCAAAATGAAAGAGTAGGGCTTTTGATATGATTTTGTTATCAATTTAATTTTAAAAAATACGCTATCATGAACCATTCTACGAATGACTCGGATTTCAATTTGCAAAATCCAACCCTTCGCGCTTTTATAGAAGTTGCGCCCGATTCCCACTTTCCGATTCAAAATCTGCCCTTTGGCATTTTCAGAACACAGGAAACGGACGCGCGTGTAGGCGTGCGCATTGGCGATTACGTCTTAGATTTGGCTGCGCTGGCAGAGGAAGGCTACTTTGAAGATTTAGGCATAGATGAATCTGTTTTTTATGAGAATTTTTTAAATGAATTGATTGCACAGGGTAAAAATCAAACACGCGCCCTACGAAATAGAATTGGCTTTTTATTGCAAAAAGGTTCGGATTTGGAAAAGAAAATAGAAGAAAAACCCGAACTTTTATATCACATTTCGGCGGTAGAAATGCAGCTTCCTGTACGCATTGGCGACTATACCGACTTTTATTCGAGCATCGAGCATGCCACCAATGTAGGCAAAATGTTCCGTCCTGACGGAGAGCCTTTGCTTCCTAACTGGCGACACCTGCCTGTCGGCTATCACGGACGCGCTTCCTCTATCGTTGTTTCGGGTACAGATATTTACCGTCCGAAGGGGCAAACCAAGCCAAATGAACAAGAGCCGCCTATTTTTGGTGAATCTAAGCAATTAGATTTCGAGCTTGAAATGGCATTTATCATAGGAAAAGATACCAATTTGGGTGAAAATATCACCACAGAGCAGGCTGATGATTATATCTTTGGACTGGTCTTGTTCAATGACTGGTCGGCGCGAGATATTCAAAAGTGGGAATATGTGCCGCTGGGGCCTTTTTTGGCTAAAAACTTTGCTTCCTCTATTTCGGCTTGGGTTGTTACCCTCGATGCCTTAGAGCCTTTCCGAACAGCAAGTCCCAAACAAGAGCCTGATATTTTAGATTATTTGAAGTGCGAACAAAATTATAGTTTTGATATAAACTTAGAAGTTTCTATCAAAACGAATATTGCCGTAGACGAAACTACCATCTGCCGTACCAACTTCAAATATATGTATTGGAATATGGCACAACAACTTGCGCACCACACCGTCAATGGCTGCAACGTGCGTGTAGGCGATATGTTGGCAAGCGGTACGATAAGCGGCAGCGAAGCGGATTCTTTTGGTTCGATGTTAGAACTAACTTGGCGCGGCACTAAGCCCCTCAAAATGTCGGACGGCACAGAGCGCAAGTTTATAGAAGATGGCGATACGGTCATTATGCGCGGTTTTGGCGAGTACGAAGGCGTGCGCGTAGGCTTTGGTGAGGTGACGGGTAAGATTTTGCCTGCTAAAAAGTAAGTAGATTTTGACAATTAAAAATTGACCTTTAAGTCTAAAAAAGTAGGGCGAAGTTGGGGCTTCGCCTTACCGACTTACTTTGTCCTTTTTCATAAAAAACTAAAAACTATCTCTAAAAATAATCATGCTTCCACAAGTTTTGCAGTCTGAATTAGTAAAGGAGGGAATCCGACAGGGTTTGGTTCGCATCGAAAATTTGGGCAAAGAAAAGCAACAAGTTTTTTATAGCCATGCCAATGAACGTTTTGCCTATGAGCCAGAAGAGGAGGTGCGTTTGGAATGTTATTTACAGTTGGTTTTGCAATATAAATATCCTCCGCAGCGGATTGTCTTTGAGCGCAAAGTCAAGATGGGGTCGAGTTATCGCTTTGTGGATATAGGCGTTTTTGCTGATGATGCCAAAACGAAAGATTTTCTTTTGGTAGAATGTAAGCGCAGAGATGTCGGGCGTGGCGTTTTTCAGGAAGCGGTGGCGCAGGCAAAATCCTATGATAGACAACTTTATGCCGAATATTTATGGGTGAGTTCGGGCAAATTAAATGCTTTTTACAAGACCCAAAACGCCAAAACAGGCAGAGAATATCTCGAATTAGACAAACTTCCCGCCTATGGTTTGCAGCAACGCGCTTTCGGCAAACTTTCGATGGCTTGGTGGCTTTTGCGCCATACCGTAGGCAATTTTTTCAAAAAATATGTCGTACCTCAAACGAAAAAGCCTTGGGTAGCCAAATTTGCCCTCTTTTTTTCGCTTTTTGTCTTTATCGGTTTGATGGTAAGCTGGGGCATGGCAAAAAGCGTTACGCCCTTTATAGAAAACAAGACGAAGCTATTGCAAAACCCGAACTTTCATTTTGGCTTAGTCTATTGGACTGTGCCGATTCTGACCACTTGGGCGGTGCTTTTTATGCTTCGAGGCAAACTCTTTCCCAATCAGACGCAACAAAGAGCCGAGGCACGCAACAAAAAACGAGGCAAAACGACGCTACCTTTCTACCTCAAAAATAAGTTTTTCTTTGCCTTTTTAATCGTCTTAGTCCCTTCGCTTGTTACGACAGAGTTGCTTTTTGGGTATGATGCCGAAGTATGTTTGAACTGTTGCGCCGAAAAATGGTACTGTTGGTGGTCGAAGGGCAATTTGGCTTCTTTCGAACACTCTTGGCGGTTGATGCTTTATTTTGTGCCTTTTCTTTTTGGAGCAGTGCCGCAAGCCTTTGCGTCTATTTTCGTAACGTGGCTTTTCGAGGCTTTTTCGCGTGTGAAGTGATTTTTTTGTGCGATAGGGTGCTTTTTTTTAATTGTACAAAGGCTTTAAAATCAGCACTTTACACAAAAAATGGCGTTTGGCTTCGAAAAAAACAGAAAAAAAGTGGCTTTGCATTTGGTGGTTCGAAAAAAAGCCCTTACCTTTGCAAGCAGTTACGGATGTGGCGAAATTGGTAGACGCACTAGACTTAGGATCTAGCGGGCAACCATGGGGGTTCGAGTCCCTCCATCCGTACCAAAGCAAAAAAGAAAATTCTCAGTCTTGGGAATTTTCTTTTTTCGTTTATGCCCTTCTCTATTTCCTACCGCATAGCCTATTTTCTTTTCGCCTCTCTCTTGGCGGCTCTCTTTTCAGTGGGCTGCTAAAAGGAGCAATCGGGATTCGGAAAGTAGGAAAGAGAAATAGCCAGAAAGGGGCTGCGGATAGAAAGGGTTGTTATTTCCTTTTGCTATCTTTTTTTGCTACCTTTGCGGCACTTATTTTCAACTTTTCGCCCACTGCGGAGGCGAGGTATGCTGACAGGCAAATCATTGTTTCATCTTTCTAAATTGCTAAGACCTTGGAAATCGTATTAGAGAAAAAAGACAACTGCTACGGCTTGATTAAAGTTTCGGTTGCGGTAGAAGACTATAAGGCTGATTTTGAGAAAAAACTCAAAGAATATCGTGCAAAAGCCTCTTTCAAGGGCTTTCGTCCGGGTCAAGCTCCTATGAGTTTTGTCAAGAAAATGATAGGCAAAGGCGTAAAAGCAGACCTCATACAAGAGCAGCTCGACCAGACCCTCAATAATTTCATCGCCCAAGAGAAACTCGAAATTGTGGGTCAGATTTTGCCCCTACAAGACCTTACACAGGCAGATTTGCTTAGTGAGGTAGGTTATGAACTTATTTACGAAATCGGTTTTGTCCCCACTTTTTCCTACCAAACCAATTTCGACATCACCGCATACGACATCGAAATAGATGATACCTTCCTGCAAGAGTACATCGAGAACCTTCAAAACCGTTTCGGCGAAACCTCTGAACCCGAAGTTTCTGCCGCAGGCGATTTCCTATATGGTACTATCAAGAGCAAGACTACGTCTTTTGAAGTAGATACCTTAGTTCCCTTGAAACAAATCGAGGCTGCCGAATTGGATAAGTTTGTAGGCGTGAAGGCTGGCGATACCATCACTTTTGAGATGAAGCGCATCTTTTCGGACGCGAAAAAGACCGCCTTAGCCTTAGGCATAGAAGAAGAAGCCGCCGCTGCATTGGAAGGCGAATTTACGATGACCGTAAATAGCCTAACGCGCACGCGCCCTGCCGAGCTAAACAAGACTTTCTTTGCGCAGGTCTTCGGTTTGCAAACCAAAGAACAGCTGGAAACTTCGGGTGCGCCCCAAGAAGAAATTGAGGCTTTTGTAGAAGATGAGCGCATCTTGTCGGAAGAAGCCTTCAAAAAGGGTTTGCGCAAGAACCTTCTCAAAGAGATGGACAAAGAAACCAACACGCTTTTGGAGTATCAGTTGCGCGAAAAATTATTAGAAAATACCACCATCGAGCTACCGCGCGAGTTTTTGGAGAAATGGATTAAGCACATTTCGCCCGAACTTTCGCCCGACACCATCAAGAAAGACTACCCTAATTTCGAGAAATCTTTGAAATGGACGCTTATCAAGAAAGCGATTTTGAGAGATAAAGATGTCAAGGTGCAGCGCGAAGATATTTTAGAGATTTTGAAAGACCAGTTGCGCCAATACTTAGGCTCGATGGCACAAACTTTCGACGAGCAACTCTTAGACAACTTAGCCGAGCGCATCTTGCGCGAAAAGAAAGGCAACGAGTATGAAGAAATCGTACAAGAAGCCATCGATAAAAAAGCACTCACCCTGCTTAAAAAAGAAGTCAATATCCAGACGGAGGCAATTTCGCGAGATGCGTTTAGTCAGATGGTAAAAGAACTGAATAAGTCTTTACAACAGAACGACGCAACAGACGTAGAAGCCTAATCTGTATTTGCTGCCCTTTTTGTAGTGTTATGAAGATTGTGAAATGCCCACCTACCCCTTCGGTAAGGTGGGTTTTTTGCGTCTTTGGTCGAAAGTTTGGGTCAGATTTGCATTTTTTATGCTTTGCCGTTTGTTCGGCTGCTTCATTTTTCCAAAATTTGCGTAAAGCAAAGTAAGCGACCTTATGGGCGGCTTTCGTTTTTATCTTTTCTTTTGCTCGAATCTTTTGTTCAAACTTCCTTTTGCCGTTCTGGGTGCTGTCAAAAACGGTTTATGACAACTTTTACCAACAATGAACGTATCGCCTTTGTACTTTTTCGGAAAAATCGCATTGTGCGCTGCCATTTTGAGCCTTTTGGGGCTTTGGGCGGCAGAGCTTAGGGCGCAAGATAGCGTCAATTTGATGTTTGAGAAAGAACGCCTCACCAAAGACGATTTGGCTGCCGTTACGATGAGCGAGGCTACCAAATTAGTGTCGGTGAGCCGCTCTGCCAAACGCTTAGACGAATTGCCCGTTACGGTCTATGTCATCACACACGAGGAGATAGTCAAGAATGGCTACGTAACGCTGGTAGATGTGCTTAAATCTGTGCCGGGGATTCGCGTTTCGCAGCCCGGTGCAGGCGATTTGGGCGAAATGTTTATGATGCGTGGGCAAATAGGCAACCAATATGCGAAAATCCTACTCAATAACGTTCCCTTACAACCTTCCGTAAATGGCGGACTGCCCATTGCGGCACAGTTGCCCATTGCGCAAGCCGAGCGCATAGAAATTATCTACGGTCCTGCCGCCGCCGTGTATGGCGGTGATGCCGTTGCGGGGGTTATCAATATCATTACCCAAAAGGCAGAGAAAGGCGTTTTTGCCCAAGCCAATTCCTATTTTGGTACGGATTCGTATCGCCACCTCAATTTTATCTTCGGCGGCAAATTAGGGCGCGATAAAGACGTTTTGCAGTATAGCATCTATGCCAATCGCACCCAGCGCGACGATTTGAACATCAGACACACCAAAGACCCGCGCCTTTTCAATACTTTCGGCTATCTAACGCATCGCATTGGGGGCATCTTCGACCAAATCCCCCCCGAAATTTACCAGCAATTTGAAAACTTTGCTACCGAAAATCCCGACCTCTTTGTGCAGGAAGTCATGCGTGGGCAGTTGGGCTTAGGCTACTATGTAGGCACACCTTTCGAGCCTGTCATCAATGCGCTTCCGCAGAGCAGCGAACTTTTGGGCGTACAGGTAAATTACCGAAATTTTCAGTTTTCGCTCGAAGAGATGCAGCGAAAAGACCACAGTGCTATCGGACGCTCACCCCTCTTTTTTTCTATGCGAAATCCCGAAACCTATTTGGGTGAGCGCATCAGGCGGACAACACTTTCCTACCAAAATAGCTGGTCGAAATGGGCTTTGGCAGCAAACCTTTCCTACCTAAACTATCGGGCAGATGTGCGTAGCTCTTTTGCCGTTAATTACGAATCTGGTTTCGACGGGCGTGCCTACAAATACGAAGCCTCCGACGACATCTTTGGCGAAGCTATCCTGACCTATCGCCCCAGTAATTACGTCGAATGGACAGGCGGTTTTTCTATCCAAGCTTCCAGCAATCTGCCCACTTCAAACGATTTGGGACAACCCTTCAATGAATTAGACTATAAACCCTTTCAGCCTAATTATCGCCCTGCACCACAGCCTACCTTTGGTTATTTTGGCTATAATCCGCTCGCCTTTTTCAATGTAGGCGGTTTTGTGCAGCGATATTACACAGGCAAAAAGTGGAATTGGGTAGTGGGGCTTCGCGCCGATGGCAATTCCAAATATGGCGGCATCATCTATCCGCGTGTGGCGGCTTTGCGCAAACTTTCCGAAAAAAGCTCGCTGCGCCTTTCCTATGCGGCAGCACGCAAACTGCCTGCGGCTTCACAAAGTTTTGTTTCCTTAGCAGTGCCTGTTATCGGAATTGGTTTCTCTGATTCGGTGAGCTACCAACAAATTCCGAACACCAACTTAAAGCCTGAATTTTCTACTACCCTTGAAGTAGGGTATCGCAATTTTTTAAACAAAAAAATAACCTTTGATGCAGGACTTTATTTCGTTACTACGCAAAATCATATCGTAAGCCGTTTTGTCCCCATCGATACTTTACAGTACCCAAATGCCGTTGCCAACGACGATAGCTCACCCACAGGCAGAAGTGCGCGTTCTTTCATCAACGACGAAAATAGCCTTACTACGATTGTGGGGCTGCAATTGATGGTACAGATGCGCAATATCATTCCCGTACTCAAACTCGACCTCGACTTAGCCTATCAATCGGCTTTCGGCTTCGAAACTTTGCCCGGTACAGGCGATTTTATTCCTGCCTTCCGCATGCAGCCACGCCGCTTTTTTCAGGGACGCATTGCCTTTTCGCCACACAAACGCTTTTACGTCAATATCCAAAATGTCATTTCGAGCGGATTCTACCGCCGCTACCTCACAAGTCGCAAAGATTTTGATGACGACGCTTATTTTATCAAGGGCTACTTTACCTCTGATGTGCATATTCGCTACCAAATCAACAAAAATTTTCATATCTTTACCCGCGCCATCAACCTTTTCAACCGCGAGTATGCAGGTATTGATGCCACAGGCTTCGACGTAGACCTTTGGTACAATCCGCAACTGATGCGAAATGTGCAGATAGGGCTTTCTTTCAGAATTGATTAGAAAGAAAATAAGCCCCCTACGGTTTTTGCTTCTTATGCTTGACGTTCTTTCTATCATTTTCTCTGCCCTTATCCAAACGTGTGCGCCTTTTTAGAGGTCAAATTTATTATTTTGGTATGAATATAAATTACAAACAAAATAGAAACAAGTATTGGATTTCTTTTGCTATTCTGGTGGGCTTGCTCATTACAGGCATGGCTCTGGCACATAGTCACCGAAAGGAGCAGCCGCTGGGGAGTGTCCAAATTCAAATCAAGCAGCATAGCCCCATAGATACGTTGCATTTCCTAAATGGGAAATTGATTCGTAGTTATTTGAAAAACAAAGCCAAGATTGACTTAGATTCTATCTCCTTAGCCGAACTCAATGTAGGTGAGGTAGAAAAGGCATTGCGACAAAATGAATATGTCCGCCACTGCCAAGTGGCTACTGATGTGCGTGGCAATTTGTGGATAGAAGTAGAGGAATACAAGCCTTTGGCGCGACTTTGGGGCAACGAAACGCCAAGCCGCTACCTAACAGAAAACGCTACTTTCTTTCCTACTTCTACAAATTTTGCCCTTCGTACTCTCCTGCTCACAGGGGCAGGGGTGGATAAAATCCAGCAGGATACGGCTTTTTTTGCCAAAGCGGAAGGCAAAAAACTTTTCGAGTTTTTACAATACATAGAAAAAGATAAGTTTTGGCGGGCGCAAATTGCACAGATTCACCTCGATAGCCGCTTCGAACTAACGCTTTTTCCACAAATCGGCGAACAGGAAATCGAATTTGGAACGGCACAAGGTTTTGAACAAAAATTAGACAAAATAAAAGTATTCTACGAAAAAATCATACCTAACAAGGGTTGGGGCAAGTACAAATCGGTGTCGGTTAAGTATCAGGGACAAATAGTTTGCAAATAGTTTGCAAATAGTTTGTAAATAGCCTGCCAATAGACCATTATCGTCCCCTTGTGGGTTTTCAAAAAAGGCTTCAAAAAATAGAAAACGAGTAGGAATAAGGCTGCCTTGTTCCTACTTTTTTGTTTGTCTTTTGCGAAACTTATTGTAAATTGTGGCTGTTTGTCTTTGTGTTTTTGGCAATTTTTAACTATTTTTGTCTTTAGGCTTGAATAGGGCTATTGTCAAGACCGAAGTCTGAAAAATGGGCTGAAATTTGTTCGAGCAAGCGAAAAAACACAATCATCACTCTTCTACTTTTCAAAATAATATGATGCAAAACGAGAGAATTGTAGCAGGTCTGGACATAGGCACGACTAAAATTTGTGTCTTAGTAGGAAAATTAAATCCTTATGGGAAATTAGAAATCTTAGGCGTTGGCAGAGCGATTTCGGAGGGCGTGAAAGAGGGGGTCATTAGCAACATCAACAAGACCATCTTTGCCATCTCACAAGCCATAGAAGAAGCCGAAAAGTCGTCAGGTATTGCCATTAGAGTCGTCAATGTAGGCATCGCAGGACAGCACATCAAAAGTTCGGTACACCATGGCAGCATCACACGTGGCTCGAAAGATGGCGAAATTACGCTTTCAGACGTAAATCGCCTCACCAGCGATATGTACCGTATCGTTACCGAACCGGGTACCGATATTATTCATGTCATGCCACAACAATACACCGTAGATTACGAACCAAACATCAAAGACCCCATCGGCATGGCAGGGGTGCGTTTAGAAGCGGATTTTCATGTCATTACTGCCCAAACCAACGCCATCAAGAACATCAAACGCTGTGTAGAGCGCGTTGGATTGGAGATAGAAAGTCTTATCTTAGAGCCTTTGGCTTCGGCACTCTCTGTCCTTAGCCAAGAGGAAAAAGAAGCAGGGGTAGCCATCGTCGATATTGGAGGCGGAACAACCGATATTGCCATCTTCAAAGAAGGCATCATCAAACATACTGCCGTCATTCCCTTTGGCGGACACATTATCACTGCCGACATCAAACAAGGCTGTGCCGTTATGCAAAATCAGGCAGAGCTACTCAAAGTGAAGTTCGGACGCTGTTTGGCAGAGGGCGCACCTGAAAATGAGGTTGTTTCTATACCCGGTTTGCGCAATCGTGCGCCCAAAGAAATTTCTATCAAAAACCTCTCTTATATCATCGAGGCGCGTGCCGAAGAAATGGTAGATATGGTGTATAGTGAAATTGTAAAGGGCGGCTTTAAAAACAAATTAGCAGGCGGAGTGGTTCTTACGGGCGGTGGTGCTTTATTGCAGCACTTTCGCGAGCTTTTCGAAAAGCGTACAGGTTTGGAAGTGCGCATTGGCTACCCCAACGAGTATTTGGGCAAAAGCATAGACGATTCGGTCAAAAATCCGATGTATGCTACTTCGGTAGGCTTGGTATTGGCGGGCTTCAAAACCATAGACGAGCGCGAACATTTCCAAACCGAAACTTCAACGGCAGGGCAGCCCGCAAGTATGACTTCAGAACAGCAAGGCAAAGAAAATTCAAAAGGCGGCTTTTTCGCCAATATCCTACGAAAAACCAAGGAACTGCTCATCGACGACTTTGACGACAAATCGTCTTACTAAAAATTTAGCTTTTTATTGATAACGCTGCCGTCTTTGCATTTCCCCAAAGGCGGCAGTGCTATGCTACAAATCCTGATAATGACTCCTCCCTCCAACACTCCTTTCGAGCCTGATGCCTCCGATAGCTCGAAGTTGCGTACCAATGCAATCTCCACAGAGGCTTTTGAAACCTACCTTGCTTCTAATCTCATCAATTCCTCCTACTTCTATGTCGTCGTAACGGATATGCAGGGCAGGTACGTTTATGTAAATGATTATTTCAAAAAACGATTTTCTTATATTAGTCAGAATTTCTTAGGGGTAGATTCTTTAAAATCCGTCTATGAACAAGATTGGGCGATTTGTGGAAAAGCCGTAGAACACTGCCTTAGAACAGGAAAAGGTATCGTCGCAAGGCTGCGAAAGCCCAAAAAAAATACAGACCAAGAGTTCCTCTGGACACAGTGGGAATTTTCCCCCTTCGGTGAAAAAGAGCAGCCCTTAGGCGTAATTTGTATCGGACATGACATCACCAACATCGAGCTGATGAACGCACGCCTAAGACGCTATAAAAGGCGCATCGATAGCCTGCTTCGCGCCATGCAAGAGGGTTTTTATGTCTTAGATGCAGACTGGAAATTTAGAAAGGTCAATCATCAATTTGAAGTCATGGCTTCCTTAAAAGCCAAACAAGTATTGGGCAAGACCTTCCTCGAAGTTTTTGACTACCCTGCGGCACAGGAATTTTTTGACAAAATACAGCAAGCGCGACATAAAGAGAAAAGTTTGCACTTGGAGCAGTATTTCGAAACCGAAAATACTTGGGTAGAATTAAATGTTTATTTTACAGAACGAACTACTACGGTCTTTTTTCGTGATGTTTCTTTGCGAAAACAAAAAGCCAAAGAGTTGCAAGAATCCGAACAAAAGCTACGCGCCATTTTGGATAGCACCTCGCTTTCCTACTTCCTTATCAGCAAAGAGGGCAAATTGCTTGCCTACAACCAGACGGCGGAAAGCAATGTCAAGCGTTTTCTGAAAAAATCGCTTTCCGAAATAGGCTCTTTTCACGAAGTTGTCCCTGCCGCCGACATAGAATTGGCGCAGACGGCTTTCGAGGGCGCGTTTTCAGGGCGCACTATCTTTTTGGAATATGATGCTACAGACCCCGAAACGAAGCGAAAGGTCTGGTTTAAAGTAGAAATTCGTTTGGTAAAAGATAAAAAGGGCGAAATTTTGGGCTTGGGTATCAATGCTACCGACGTTACGCATCGGAAAAAATACGAAATGCAGTTGGAATCCCAAAATGAAAAACTAACCAAAATTGCACATTACCAATCTCACGACATCAGACGACCCGTCGCCAGTGCCTTAGGACTATTGAGTTTGATAGAGGAGGAAATTCTTTCCGAACAAAACCAATACTATTTCAAACTTTTGCGCACCTGTTTAGACGAAGCTGATGCCATTATCCATAAAATTGTGGGTTTGGCGAGCGAATTAGACATAAACGACTAAAAATCAAGGCTTTTCAGCTCGCGCATGTGCTTCAATCTGCCTTTCTAAGGCATTGATATAGCGCAGCCCTTTGAAGATATAATAAGGGTCATGGGTTTGCGGTTTCGAAAACCAGCCCAAAGGCTTGCCTGTGTTATGAATGTGAAAGGCGTTTTCGTAGTCGTTTTTGGTCAGATAATTTCCATACGTTTTTTTGCACCATTTGATAGAATGTGCCAAGCCACGCTCGCTTTTTAGCTCCGAAAGTGGAATTTTGAGTTTGAGGGTATGATAGCCCATGAGTTGTAAAGGTCCCCAAGAGGTTGCTAATTCTGTCAGTTCGCGATTTGAAAAGCCCTCCAAATCGGCTTGTTTTAGGTGGTTATATGATTCCATTTCGCCATCGCGCACCGCTTTGAGCCGCTCAAAAACGTGTGCTTCGTAGCGCGTTTTGGGCTTTTTATCTGCCGAAGATTCCAAAATAATGAGGGCTTTAAAATAAGATTGATGCGGAAAGTCTAATTCTTTACAAATTGCTTCTACTTCTTTGCCGTAATTGCGCTCTACTTTTCGCGTAGCAAAGCGCACATTCATTAAGTCCAAGACGATACTGTTGCGATTTTTCCACCAAAGATAGCCCTGATAGCAGCCAAAAATCAAGAAAATCGCAAAAACGAGGTTAAAGAAAAAACGCATAAGGGTATAAATAAACCTGCCTTGTCTTGCCAAATCGCCCAAGTGGGTGCCTAAAAGGGCAGAGTCCTGCCGCAAAAATGCAAAATTTTTAGCTCCCAAACCAACTTTTTTCGCTAAATTTGAGTATTAACACAAAAGGAACGCCAATAAGCGCGTCTTTGCCACTTCTAACCCTTTGCTATGATGGAAACTATCATTGGGATTGATTTTTTGACTTTCTATGCAGGCATCTGGGCGGCAGCCATGTTTTCGCTCTGGGTCTTTAAAAAGGCTACTGATAATACTGCAAAATTAGGGGAATATCATTCGGAAGACCCCTACCTTATTGCCTATTTGCGCGGCAAAACCAAAGGCTTAACCGAAACGGCTATCGCTGCGCTATTAGACCGAAAGGCGATTGTTTTGAGCGAGGACGGAAAAATGGCGATAAGTCCTAACCTTAACAAAATTGAAAAAGACCAAATTTCGAGCAATCATTTCGAGCAAATTGTCTTAGAGGAGGTTGCACACAAAGAGGAGTCTTTGACAAAACTTTTAGGAAAGTCGTCTAATTTGTTGCAAAAGATGGACAAACAAACCGAAAAATATCCAAAGATGCATTTGCAGGATAAAAAAATAGGTTTGCTTTTTCCTAAAAATGTGATAAGTGTTAGAAAGCAGTTTGCAAACCTTGTAACGGGCGGTTTTGTTGCTTTCGGAGCGTATCGTCTTATCAATGGCATTTTAGCCGACCGTCCCATTGGTTTTTTGCTTCTTATGATGGCAGTCGGAACGGCATTTTTAGTAGGATATGGTCGTTCGCTCAAAAAAGAAATTACCGAGCGCGGAAAGGCACACTTGCGCAAGTTAGCCCTCATTTACAAGCCTTTGCGCCAAAGTTTAGCCGAACAAACGCAAGCCCAAGACGAGGAGAAAAAAGAAGAACTTGTCCCCCATCTTGCTTTGGCAAGCCTATTCGGAATTTCCGCTTGGGCAGCCGTTACGCCCGCCCATGCGGGTCTTGCCCAACACTATCGCCCCACTTCCACGCCCTACGACAGTGGCTATTCGGCTTGCAGCGGCGCGAGCAGTTGCAGCAGTGGAGATGCAGGCAGCAGTTGTAGTGGTAGCAGTTGTAGCAGCGGCTGTGGTGGTTGCGGTGGCTGCGGCGGTTGATTTTGATGAAATTTGTAAAAAAACACAACGAAGGCAATTTTGCTTTCGTTTTTTTGTTTATTTTCGAATATGAAACCAATTATTCACCTACACGATTCGTTGCCTTCTACCAATAGCCACTTGCAAATTTTGGCACAACAAACACAACTCCCCGAAGGCTATACCATTTTAGCACGCAACCAGACAGCAGGCAAAGGGCAGCGCGGCAATCTTTGGGAAGCGCGTCCCTTCGAAAATCTAACCTTTTCTACCCTTCTCTACCCTACTTTTTTGCAGCCCCAAGAGGCTTTTTGGCTCAATATCGTCGTTTCTTTGGCAATCTTAGAAACTTTGCAAAGGGAGTTTAAAATTGCAGTGCAGGTAAAATGGGCAAACGATATTTTCTTTCAAGATAAAAAATTAGCAGGTATTTTGATAGAAAATGAAATTACACAACAAAAAATAGAAAAAAGCATCATAGGCGTTGGGCTAAATGTCAATCAAAAAGAATTTGAAGAAAAAAAAGCACTTTCTCTTTTTCAAATCTTAAATCAAAAACAAGACATCGAGGTTTTGGCAAACCGTATCCTCGAAACCTTTGCCCAAAAATACGAACTTTTGCAGGCGGCAGAACGCGAAAAATTGCGCAATGCGTACCTACAAAATTTGTATCGCTATCAGGAGTGGCACATCTTTTTGGTGGAAGGCAGAAAGGTGGCAGGTCAGATTATTGGCATCGATAAGGTCGGGCGTTTGGCAGTAGAAATGGATAACAAAGTGAAATATTTTGGGCTTAAAGAAATACAATTTCTATGACGGAGGATTTTTTAGCCTATCTATGGCAGTTTCAATATTTTGATAAAAAAAATCTCAAAACCCAAAAGGGTGAGCCGCTCGAAGTGCTTGCCATAGGAAAGCGAAATTCGAATCAAGGGGCTGATTTTCAGGGTGCAAGCCTTAGAATTGGCAAACAGGTGTGGCATGGTAGCGTCGAGCTACACCTGCATGTACGCGATTGGCTGCGCCATGCCCATGAGCAGGATAGCCACTACAACAACGTGATTTTGCATCTGGTTTGGGAAGATGAAAAGGCAAAAAAGGAAAAAAAAGCTACCCCAATTTTGCGTCAGGATAAGACCCCTATTCCCACTTTGGAGCTAAAAAGTCGTGTTTCGCCGCACCTATTAGAAAAATATTACCGCTTTTTGCGAACCGAAGTTTTGATACCCTGCCAAGCAGAATGGGCAACGGTATCGCCTCTTATCAAGACCAACGCGCTCAAAATGGCGTTGCTACAAAGGTTAGAAAGAAAGTCAAATGATGTTTTTCAAATTCTAAACCAAAAAAATAACGATTGGGAGGAAACCAGCTATATATGGCTCTTACGTCATTTTGGTTTTAAAGTAAATAATGAACCTTTTGCTCGCCTTGCCGAAATTTTGCCCTTCAAATCGTTGCGCAAAGTGGCAGATAATCCGCATTTGATTGAAGCCCTTATTTTTGGCATGGCGGGCTTTTTAGAAAATCCGACAACCGCCTATCAAAAGGAATTAGCCCAGCATTTTAGTTTTTATGTGCATAAAAATAATTGGCAATATAAAAATTTAAAACGCCAAAATTGGAATTTTCTAAGATTGCGCCCTGCCAATTTCCCTACGGTGCGTTTGGCGCAAGTGGCAGCCTTGTTACAAAAAATGCCCCATCTTTTTTCTGCCCTAACCGAATGGAGGCAGGCTAAGGAAGTGATACAAACTTTTTCTATCGAACCTTCTACTTATTGGCAGGCACACTATGATTTCGATAAAAAGTGGAAAAGTACAAGTTATTCAAACTTAGGGAAAAGTTCTATTGAAAATTTGCTTATCAATGTTGTATCTATTTTGACTTATAGCAAGAAAAAGTATTACCAAGAGTCTGATGCAGGTTTTCACAGTTTTTTGCTTCTCAAAACTATCAAAGCCGAATCGAACCAGATTACGGAAATTTGGGATAGTTTGAATGAAAAATCTAATTTGGATAAAAAAAGCCTTGCCTTGCCGCATGCAGGGGCAACGCAAGGTTTTATAGAACTTTATAGCCAAGCCTGCCAGCAGCGTGCCTGCCTGAATTGCATCATAGGAAAAGAATTATTAAAGTAATTTTTGTATTTTCTAATTCGCTTCCGCTAACCACTCAAAGGCTTCTTCGGTGTCTTTGAAACGCTTAAAGATGGCTTCTTCGCCTTGTTTGCCGAAGGTTTGGATAAGGTTTGAAGTCCCCATTTCGGTATAAAAACGCTTCGAAACCACTAAGGCAACGCGCCTTTTCATGCCCAAGCGGGCTACGCTATCGGGAAACCACTCGTCGAAAGCCCATTTTAGGTCTTGAGGTGAAACAACTTCTAAATCTGTTTCATTATTAAGCCAGTGTTGGATTTTATGCTCTTCGGCAAAATCAGTAGCTTTGCGCCAAAGGTGGCGATAGTCCTCACTCCTAACCACGCCTTTGTTCCAAATGACGACTAAGGCGTTGAGGTCGGGTTGGTGAAAAATGGTGGCTACTTTGTGGGTGTGCAAGGCGGTTAGTGGGCGCATAAGCATTAAAAAAATTAGAAGGTGAATAAAAGGGACGCGAATTTCTGCTCGAATCTCGAAGAAAAATAAGTTTTTTTCTGAAAAAAGGCAAATTTTTGCTGTTTTTCAAGGTCAGAAAGCACAAAAAGTAGCCTTTGAGGAGGTACTTTTCTTACAACTACGATTTTTTTGGGCGAAGGCAGCAATAGGCAAAGAAAAACTCGTATTTTTACGTTTTCTTTCAAAAAGGCGGCTTCGGGACTATTTTAAGGCTTTGCGCCATACTCTTTATCGGCTTTTATACCTATGTACCACTTCTTTACACTCTTGGCAGGGTCTTTTGAGGCAGGATTTACCTTTCCTTCGCTCGATTTTTTGTTGCATAAAGAAAATGAGCCACTTATTTTCACACAGGTCTTGTTTTGGCTTTTCTTTGCTTTTGTACTTTTTGTGTATCAATTTGTACACCAAAAAACAACCATTCGCAACCTTTTTCTGCTTGTCTTTAGCCTCTATTTTTACTATCTTTCTAGCGGCTGGTATTTTCTTATTTTACTTTTTTCTACACTCATAGATTATTTTATCGGTAATAAAATTCACCAATTAGACGACATCGAAGAAAATGAGGCTCAACGCCGCCTTTGGGTTACTTTGAGTGTGGTGGTCAATCTCTTAGTCTTGGGATATTTCAAATATACTTTCTTTTTTGCAGGTTCTCTAAAAGATATAATTGCATTTTTTACAGGCGAAAATCCTACTTGGATTCCCAAAGACTATTTAGCCGCCCTCGGCAATGTTTTGCTTGGACAAGAAAAATTTAATACCGATAGCATTTTTCTGCCCGTTGGCATTTCTTTCTTTACTTTTCAAACCATTAGTTATTCGATTGATATTTTTAGAAATCGCATCAAACCTGTAGAAAACATCTTAGATTTTGCTTTTTATGTTAGCTTTTTTCCACAATTAGTGGCGGGACCTATTGTGCGAGCTTCCGAATTTGTGGCGCAAATTTATCAGCCCTACAAGCTCTCCCGACGCGAATACGGCGAAGCTATCTTTTTGATAATCAATGGATTAGCGAAAAAGATTCTAATTTCTGACTATATTTCGGCAAACTATGTGGATAGAGTCTTTGCCGACCCTGCCCTTTATAGCGGCTTCGAAAACCTGATGGCGGCTTATGGCTATGCGATACAAATTTATTGCGATTTTTCGGGCTACACCGACATCGCCATCGGATTGGCTTTGCTCTTGGGCTTTCGCCTGCCTATCAATTTTAATTCGCCCTATAAATCATTAAATATCACTGATTTTTGGCGCAGGTGGCATATTTCGCTTTCGGCTTGGCTCAAAGACTACCTTTATATTTCTTTGGGTGGAAATAGAAAAGGACAATTTCGTACCTACCTCAACCTTTTTCTGACTATGTTTTTAGGTGGTCTCTGGCATGGGGCGGCGTGGCGGTTTATGATTTGGGGCAGTTTGCATGGCATTGCTTTGGCGATACACAAACTTTGGCTTCGTTTTGTGCCAATTCCTGCCTCTATCAAAGAAGGAATTGGATATAAAATCATAACAGGTTTGATAACGTTTCACTTTGTCTGTTACTGTTGGCTTTATTTTAGGGCTACCGACGTAGAGGCGGTGCAGGTGATGATGGGACAAATTGTAGGTTCTTTTCAATGGGCAGCCATTCCTACCATCTGGGCAGGCTACTACAAAATCTATGCAGTGATACTTTTGGGCTTGATTTTGCACCTGCTCCCCTCAAAATGGAAGATGCAGGCACAGACGATTTTCATCGAACTTTCTGACCTGACCAAAGCCCTGCTTATTGTGGCGGTATTGCTTCTGCTCTTTCAGTTTAAAACGGCTGGTATTCAACCCTTTATCTATTTTCAGTTTTAGAAAAAAATGAGCCTTTGCCTTTTTAAGGCATAAAATTTGCGCAACGGCTGTAAAAAAGAAGCCAAATTTTCTTTGAAAAGGTCAAATTTTAAAAAAAATCGTATCTTTGCCCTAACATTTTGCTTTACTAAAATTCGGTTGGCATTTTTTGCTCCTCCTGCCCCTTCAAAATATTTTCCAAAATAAGTCTTTTTCTGCTTAGAAAACTTACCGTTTTGCATTTGAATCCTATCCATCTAATTAAAACTTTTTCTCTCCTCTTTTCTGCCTTGTAATCCCAAAAAGGCTCTGGCAGAGGGAAATAGAAAAATTAAGTATGCAGCGCAAAGGGAGTGGATGTGTTTTCGCTAAAAGTAGCCTTCCAAAGGGTGGCAGCCGTTCTCAAAGAAGGCTTTTGGCTTCGAAAAAACACACCGTAGATAAGCGTTTGAAAACTTTTGATTTTTCCGCCCTCGCTTGCAACCTTTTGAAAACCAAAGTGGGTCTTGTAGATAAGAGGCTATCCCTTTCGTTATGCGCCAATTAGAATCACATATCGAAGAAGAACTCATTGCAGGTTGTGTGGCAGGTAAGCGACAGGCGCAAGCCCAACTTTATCAGCTTTTCGCACCCAAAATGTATGCGATAGCTCTCCGTTATTCCAAAACTACGCATGAAGCAGACGATATTTTGCAGGAAGCCTTTTTAAAAGTGTTCCAAAAAATAGAGAGCTTCGGTAGGGAATGTCCGCTGGGGTATTGGATTAAGAAAATCGTCATCAATACCGCCCTCAAACAAAATCGTAGGAAAATCGACCAAGCCATCAAAGAAGAAGTAGAAGACCTACAAATTCCGCAAGGCGGCGAGAGTATTCAGTCGAGCTATAATTTCCAAGACCTACTCCGCATGGTGCAAAGATTAGCACCCAGCTACCAAACGATTTTCAATCTCTACGCCATAGAGGGCTATAAACACAGCGAAATTGCTGAAATGCTCGGTATCAGCGAGGGAACGTCGAAGTCCCAATACTCACGAGCGAGAGCCATCTTACAAGATATGATACTTAAAGAACAACAACGATATGAGCAATTGGGGTAATGATAATTTCGAAGACCACTTCAAGCGTATCTTCGAGGAGGCAGAAATAGCCCCCCCAGATGCGATTTGGAAAAATATTGAGGCGAAACTTTCGCCCCCTTGGTATCGTCGCCCTGCTTTTTGGGGTAGCTTTACCGTCCTGACGCTGCTTTTGGGTTTCCTCTTTTGGATAACGCTCAATCCAAATCCTATCACAACCCAAGTCGCTGCCACGCCGAAAAGTGCTGCACCTTCGCAAGCCGAAACTGCTCCTGCGAAGCAGGCTCTCGCTCATAATTTGGAACAGACTCCTACCAATACAGAATCGCCAAATGCCCCTTCCCAACTTTTAGCACAAGCTACGTCTGCCAACTCTAATCAATTTGAGAAGCCAAATCGGAAAGTTTCCCAAAAGGCTGCAAAAATGGAAGTGTTAGAGCCGAAGCAAGAGAAAAACCAAGAGAAAATTATTGCACTTGCCCAAAGTGAGCCTCAAAAGGAAGCACCCGAAAAGGTGTCGCAAGACGCACTTATTTTGGCAGATGTTTTGGCAGATAAACAATCGGCGATAAGTCTTGAAAATCTTGCTTTTGTCGCCCTTCCTTCCGACCAAAATCCGCAACTTGTTTTCCTACCCCTGATTTCTTTTGAAAGTGAAAATCGGGCAGCCGCACAAACGCCCACTAACGACGATAAACCTGCGCCAAAAAACGCATTGGCTTTGTATGTAGGTTTGCAGGCAGGCATGGGCAGCCAAACATACCGTTATAGCGCACCACAGAATTTGCAGGTAGTAGAATGGAATGGGACAGAAAGAAGTGATTTCCAGACTGATTTGCTCAAAAATCCGCTTCGTAGTACCGTTCAGAATGTAGGCATAGACCTTGCCGTAGGTTTGGGCAAGCGTTGGCAGTTGCAATCGGGGCTTTTCCTTAGCAATCAAGTTGCTTTTAGCCTTGCCACTACCGATTACGAAAGAAGCCCAGACATTGCGTCAGACGAATATTTTCCACGCCCTAACCAATGGTCGTATTCACGCCAAGACCTCACCTTGCCCTTGCTTTTAAGCTATCAGGCAAATGAAAGCGATAAAAAACTAACTGCCTTTGTTTCGGCAGGAACGGTCTTTGTCCTTCGCTTGCAAGAGTCGATGCAAACCGAGCGCGTAGGCGTTTCCTACCTGATGCCCGATAGCCGCCCTTTGGTGCCGCAAATTGCCCTACAAACAGGCTTGCAATATCGCCTTGCACCACGCCTCTACTGGACGGCTGCTTTACAGTACCGCTCCACAGTAGGCAACCTTTTTGAAGGGGGAGGCTTGAAAGGAAGCCAAGAAAATGTAGAAATTCGCACAGGATTGCGTTTCAAACTGACAAAATAGCCTTGCTGCTTTTTTGAAGTCTAAAAACAGCTCGAAAAATAAAAAACCTACAAGACGACAACGTTTTGTAGGTTTTTCAGGTTTAAAAAGGCTATCGGTTTGGCGTAAAAATTACATTTTAGCTGCCAAACGTCCTGCTAAGTCGCGCTTGGTGGTTGCGCCAACTAACTTATCTACCATTTCGCCACTTTTGAAAATCATCATAGTAGGGATACTACGAATACCATAGCGAACAGAAAGGTCGGCATCTTCATCTACATTCACTTTGCAGATGGTTACTTTGTCGCCCAATTCCTCGGCTAATTCCTGAATGATAGGGTTCATCATCTTACAAGGACCGCACCATTCTGCCCAAAAATCCACTAAAACGGGGTGGTCGGCGGCGATGAGGGTGTCAAAATTTTGGGCGGTTGCTTCAATAACTTGTGCCATGTGAGTATAAAAAGGGTTTGAATGTTTTGAAATATAAGGAAAAGACAGACCCTCAAAGAGGCTGCCTCAAAGAAAAGGCTTGGGAAAAGCGCGAAGGCGCGGCTAAAATTTGTACCAAATGAGAGCCGAATAGTTAATTTGCCTTCTGTCTTTTGCAGGCTTTGTTTGAATATATCAAACTATTTTCAAACAAAGTGCATACCCTTACAAACGTAAAGGGGGCTTTTTTGTTTCCTTTCGCAAAGAAAGGCGAAACGGAGGTTTTTGAGTTTGGCTTTAAAAAGCGTTTAAAAGCCCTTTAAAGCCCTATTGAAAGAGCAAAAAAAGCGTGAGCCGTCGCAAATTTAATGATTTTTAGCAGAGTGCTTCCACATTTTCGCGATTATTTTGTGTCGTGGCACTACTGCCAAGCGGAAGCAAGATATGAAAACTTGTTCCTTTGCCCACTTCGGACTCTACTTCTATTGTGCCGCCATTTTGCTCTACAAATTCTTTGCAGACAACCAAGCCCAAGCCTGTGCCTTGCTCCGATTCTGTGCCTTGTTTGGTGAAATATTTTTTACTTTGAAAGATAGTCTGAATTTCTTGCAAGGTCATGCCTACGCCTGTATCGCTGACCGAGATGCGATTTTGGTTTCCTATAAGGGCGTTGCTGATGCGAATTTCACCATTTCGCGGCGTAAATTTGATAGCATTCGATACCAAGTTTCGTAAAATAAAATGAAACATCTGTTCGTCTGCCCAAACGGAAGCAGGCGGTTGCAGGCTGATATTGAGGCGAATTTGTTTGTTTTTTAGCTCTAAATCATAAATGTTTTGTATGTCTTGCGCTACGGTCTGTACCTCAATTTCTGTGGGTCTGTAATTGATTTTTCCACTTTGCACCTGCGCCCATTTGAGTAAGTTGTTCATAAAAACGCCTAAGTTTTCCACTCTGCCCTGCAAATCGTGTGATAGCTTTTGTATCTCTTCGGGTGAAAATACGACAGCATTCTCTTCGATAAGTTTCAAAAAAGCCGAAAGCGAAGCCAAAGGGCTACGAATATTGTGTGAGATGATAGAAAGTAAGCGGTCTTTGGTCTGATTGGCTTCTTCAATGGCTTTATAGGAATCCTGCAACTCTATATTTTTTTGGCGAATGGTCAGATTTTGTGCCTCCAAACTTTTCTGATAGCGCAGTTGTAGATGAAAATGATAGAAAATAAGCGTAACCAAAAGTAAAATCATAAAGGCGGCAATTAGCACCAGCCCTGTCATCTTCGACTCATAACTTTCTACTACCTCTCTCCACCTTTCATTCTCCTCCTTCAAGATGCGTTCTATCTGCCACTCCTCGGTAGGGCGCGTTGGGTTGCTCGGTGTGGCTGAACTATGCAGTTCGGCGACGGCATTTTCGTTTCTTATAGTAGGCGTGTCGTTTTGGGCAAAAAGCGCAGAATAGGGCAAGGCAAAAAATGACCCCAAAAGAAGGCTTATCCAACATAGGGCAAAAGACATAAAGGGCAGGCGAATTGTAATAGAACGAAACCTTTTGGTTCTATATTCGTTTTGTGAGTTATGTATTTTTGGTTTCATGTAGGCTCAGATGGGATAAAAGGTTTCATGGGGTAAAGATAATATTTTTTTTGTGAGTTTTTGTTATAGAGCAAGTAAGTGGTTCTGTTTCAAACAAAATCCTAAGACAACCAATCAGGTGCGCTTATTTCAAGCCCCTTTCAAATCTTTGAACGCAAAAAGATAGTTTTTCGCCTAATTAGGTTGCCCTGATACAACTTGGGGCTTGTATGCTCTTTTGGAGATAGAAAAAGGAAGGGCGAAAAATGCTAAAAAATTGCTATTCCCTTACATTTGAAAATAAAAAGGGAGTCGGGAAAACCCCTTAATTTCTAAAAACATTCTGCATAGAAAATCCGTTTTGTGCATCTATACCTTATTTTTCAAATGCTTTTTGAGCCTTAGAAGGGCTATTTTTGGCACAAAAAAAATAGCGTGCTGCTTTTTGTTCTATTAAGCCCTTGTCAAAACTTCTTTTTTACGGCTATTCTTACCTTGTATAAGAGAAGGCAGTCTTTTTGTCTAAAAATCGTACCGACAAAAGCAGTTGCCTTTTTTCCAAACCTTTGGCTCGCTTATTTCTTTGTGCCTACAATGGTTTTTTGCTTCTTCTACTGCCTGCAAGCGGAAAGACTTTTAAGATGTTGCCCTTTGTTTTTCGCATAAAAAAAATACCCTAAGCCTTTCAAAAAGACTTAGGGTTTATTGGTTTGTATCTCTTTTTCAAAGACTTACAAATTGCCGCGTAGTGCCTGCTCGCGTTCTATCGACTCGAAAAGGGCTTTGAAATTGCCTTTGCCAAAGGAAGTTGCGCCTTCACGTTGGATAATTTCATAGAAAAGCGTTGGGCGGTCTTCCACAGGCTTGGTGAAGATTTGAAGCAGGTAGCCCTCGTCATCTCTATCTACCAAGATATTGAGTTTTTTGAGCTTTTCTACATCTTCTTTAATTGCCCCTACGCGCTCGCTTAGGTCGTCGTAATAGGTTTCGGGAACATACAAAAATTCGATACCACGACGACGCAATTCGCCTACTGTTTCGATAATATCGTCGGTAGCGATAGCGATATGCTGCACGCCTGCGCCGCGATAAAATTCGATGTATTCCTCTATCTGCGATTTTTTCCTACCTTCGGCAGGCTCATTGATAGGGAATTTGACGTAGCCATTTCCATTTGAAACTACTTTGGACATCAAAGCTGTGTATTCGGTAGAAATGTCTTTGTCGTCAAAGGTTACTAAGAGATTAAAGCCCATGACCTTTTGGTAAAATTCTACCCATTCGTTCATTTTGCCCAACTCTACATTGCCTACACAGTGGTCTACAAATTTGAAACCAACGGGCTTAACGGCAAAGTCTGACTTTTTAGGCACAAAACCGGGCATAAAAACGCCTTTGTAGTTTTTTCTTTCTACAAAAGTATGAACTGTATCGCCGTAGGTTTTGATAGAAGCCACTACCACTTCGCCATCTGCATCACGTAGGCGTTGGGGGGCATGTATCGAAACCGCGCCTCTGCTCATGGTGTCGTAGTATGATTTTTCGGCATCATCTACCCAAAGAGCCAAGACCTTCACGCCATCACCATGCAAGCGGACGTGTTCGGAAATTTCAGAATCGGGCAGTAGGGAGGTAGTGAATACGAAGCGAATCTTGCCTTGTTGTAGGACGTAGGAGGCTCTATCGCGCACGCCTGTTTCGGGTCCGGCATAGGCTACCAACTCAAAACCGAAGGCGTGTTGGTAGTAGTAGGCGGCTTGTTTGGCGTTTCCTACATAAAATTCGATGTGGTCGGTGCCGTTCAAAGGTAGGATGTCGGCGGTGGAATTGCTCATAGTGTTGGTGAATTTTGAGGTGTATAAAAAATGGTGCAAAGTAGGGTGGGGTCTTTGTTCTCAAAATTACGAATTTTGGCTTTTTTGTGCAAATTGTGAGCGTGCTTCTTCGCCTTCTGGTCGGAAATTGCTGGCGGTGCGTCTTTTTTTTAAAAAAAACGCCAAATAAAATTTGGATTCTGCCTTTATTGCCTACTTTCGCTATCTACCCTTTTGAGCAGGGTCGGGATTCTATACGCGCCTTCCATTTGCGATAGGTGGTTTGCGGCTTGGGAAAGTGGCAGCCCTATGGCGGAAACGAAAAGCGGATTTTGACTTTTGCCCCTCAAAACACGCGCTACCCCTTGTTGATTTTCTAAAAATGACCTTTTGGCAACGCCTATCACAGGCACACGCGCCTGCAAAGCCTCATAAAAATAAGCCCCTAAGCCTTTTTTTCCGTCTTGGTTCAAAAAGACATACCCATCAATTAACAACGTTTCCAAATCCTGATTTTGGTATTGTAGTTTTTGGGTCGTCTCTTCAAAATTTTGTAGGTATTTTTGGACAAACGCCAAAAGCAGGGGTAGCTCCCTTTTGAAAAATGCCCCTGATTCGTATTCGGCTATCGGATTGTGGGTGTTTTCAAAAAAGAAATCTAAGGTTTCGATGGCGTAGGGCGTGCTATCTTCCCAATGGCGAAAAAATACGCCTGCCACACGCGCTTTCTGGGGGCTATAATAGGCATCTAAGGCGAGGTTCATGGGGTAGTAATGTTAAGTTCTGCGAAAAGCCTTGTTTTGTTATAGTTTTGTAAAATTAGAAACGAAATAAAGTTTGGACTAAGCCTATGTAGCCTATGTTGGTTGGGTCTGAAAAGCCTTTTTTATCTCACTCTCATAGCGGATAAGACAATGCTTTGCCCTTACATTTGCATCTAATTTTTAGAATTTAACACCACTGGTTTATAGGATAGAAGGGCTATTTCTCACGCGCTATGGCGTATGCAACAAGGGCGAGCAGGGCTTCTTTGTAGGGCGAGGCGGGCAGTTCTTCCAATAGGGCTTCGGCTTGTATTCGGAAAGCCTGCATTTTGCCTTTGGCGTAGTCTAAGCCGCCTTTCTGCCGCACAAATTGTACGATTTCTTTTACCGTAGTGCTTTCTTCGTTCTTGTTTTTGAGCAGGTACAAGATATGTTTTCTCTCTTTGGTAGTGGCTTGGGTAAGGCTATAAATCAGCGGCAGGGTCATTTTGCGCTCTTTGATGTCTATGCCAATGGGTTTGCCGATGTCGGCAGTGCCGTAGTCAAAAAGGTCGTCTTTGATTTGGAAGGCGATACCGATTTTTTCGCCAAAATCCTGCATTTTAGCCACTATTTCGGGCGTAGCTCCTGCCGAAGCTGCCCCTACTCCACAGCAGGCAGCGATAAGGGTAGCGGTTTTTTGTCGGATAATTTCAAAATAAACGCTTTCGTCTATGTCTAACCGTCGCGCCTTTTCCATCTGCAAAAGTTCGCCTTCGCTCATTTCGCGCACCGCCTGTGAAACAAGGCGCAGGAGCTCGAAATCGTCATTATCGATGGAAAGCAGCAAGCCACGTGCTAAAAAATAGTCGCCTACCAAGACGGCGATTTTATTTTTCCAAAGGGCATTGACCGAAAAAAAGCCTCTGCGATAATTGGCATCATCTACTACGTCGTCATGCACAAGGGTTGCGGTGTGCAGCAGCTCGACCAAAGACGCGCCTCGATGCGTTGCCTCGCTAATCGTTCCGCACAAACCTGCTGTCAGGAATACAAACATCGGACGCATCTGCTTGCCTTTGCTCTTGACTACATAGTTGGTAATTTTATCCAAAAGCAATACGTCTGTTTTTAGAAAGCTACGAAACTTTTTCTCAAAATGATGTAATTCATCTGCAATCGGAGCTTGTATCTGTTCGATGGAAGGCTTCATAAAGGGGCTAAAAAATGAAACGAAAGAAGAAGGGCAGGACAAAAGTCCAACGGTTATTGGCTTAAACCGCTATCTAAGCAAAGTGTTGCAAATCCTAAGGCGTTGTTACAACGATAAAAGCCTTAAATACACCCCACCCCAAACCCCAGTGATGTTAAATTCTAAAAATCAGGTGCAAATGTAGGGACAAGGCATTGCCTTGTCCGCAGTGCGATTGAAATAAAAAAGGATTTTCAAACCCAAAAATAGGGTTCTGTCCAAATTTTATTTCGTGTCAAATTTGACAAAACAAGACTTTTTACAGAACTTAACATTACTGCCCCAAACCCCGCCCCCATAGGGCGGGGCTTTTATGCGGTATCATTTTTTTGCATTTATGCAAAAAAATGATTTGGTTTTCGAACCCTCCCCTATGGGGGGAGGGCAGCGTGGGGGTTCAGGAGGCTTGTGCAAAGCATAAAACCTCGTTTTTTGACATTCTGACCGTTGTAACAACACAAATCCTACCCTCCCAAAGAAGGCAGCGTAGGATTTGTAGCACAAGATTTAGAAAGATTATTGTTCTAATTGTGTATTGATGCGTTCCCAATATTCACCCGCCTTTTCCCAACGGTAGCGCGATTTGCCATCGGCATGGCGAATGAACACATCATTTACCTTCAAGCCGCCATAGGTGCTATCCTGATTGACTAACTTTTTATCCCAAATCATCTTGAAATCCACGACATGTTCCAAGCCGCCTTCGCGCATAAGCGTTCCCATCACAATTTCATCGGCGTTGATGCGGTAGAGCGTGTCGCGTAGGGTCTTTTTGATGCCCATATAGCGTTCCGACTTGGTTACTTGGTCTTTGATAGGCATGACCCCGGGCAGTCCTTTCTTAACCGAATTTTCTTTGAAGTGCTGGTCTATGACTCGCGCCATATATTCGGTATCTTTCCAAATTTCGGCAGGTGCTTCTCTTTCCTGTATCTGATTTTCAGTCTGTTGGCTACCTTTGTTTTCACAAGCTCCTAAAAAAAGGCTCATCAAACACAGAGCGGCAAGGGAAAAGGTAAGATGCCATTTTTTTCTCATAGTTGTCATAAGAAATTGCAATTTGAGGTGTTGTAAGTTTTGAAAAGATAGCGGATTTTGCTATTTTGTGGCTGAATTGGGCAGTAGGGGATTGTTGTTTGATGGGTTTCGGATAATTTTCAACTTTTCTAATTGTACGACCCTATCACTACAATCCTGCTGCAAAGTTAGTGCTTTGCAAGCAAGTTTCCCTAAAACTTTGCTTAAAAGCGCGTAATTCTCAATTTTTAGACTCGTTTTAGGCTGCGGCGCAAAACCTTGTAAGCAAACTTTGCGTTTGAAGCCTTAATCTCTTTTTTTATCCAAACCTAATTCAAACTAATTAAACGAAAAAAATGAAAATTCAGAAATCATTAGGCGCAATCCTACTCTTTTTGGCTGCCACCGCGCTTTTCTACGCCTGTAAAGGCGACGAGGAAATAGACCCCAATAAGCGCATGAACGCACGCATCGAGGGGCAGGCTTGGAACTCAAACACAGTTACGGGGGTAAAAACGGGCAATAATTTGGTCATCACAGGCATTAGCACTGCCGACGGGCAGAGCATTGCCGTTGCTTTTAGAGCCGAAGTAGGCGAATACAATTTGATTCTCGATTCTACCAGCGTGCAGGATAACGTTGTGCCTTCTGTTGTCTTGCGTACTGCCCCTGTCGGCGGCTCTACTTTGGCTTCAAATCTATGCACGCCCAATGTTAGTGGCAAAATCAATATCACCGCTATTGATACCCAAAACAAAACTGTTTCAGGGACTTTCGAGGCACGTGTTTGTGGTATCGGAGGTTCGCGCCAAATTACAGAAGGCAAGCTCAATGCTGTGAAGTACAACTAAAAAAGTGCCTATTCAGGTTTTTATCTCAAACCCTAAGTTTCTTTTAAAGACTTAGGGTTTATTTTTTCGCCGTTGTTTGTGTCCCACAAATAACTTATATATTTAAAACTATTTCTCGCCGTTGTTTGTGTCCCACAAATAACTTATATATTTAAAACTATTTCCAAACCAAATCCGCCCTCTTTTTCTACCAAAAGGCGATACTTGCCTCCCATTTTTTCCACTTGGCTCTTGATGATACCCATGCCGATACCGCGCCCCGCCAGATGGGACAATTTTTCTGCGGCTTGGGTAGAAAAACGGTCTTGAAAGATAAGCGATACAAGCCTTTCTGCGTCCATGTTTTCTAATTCGGCAGAGCTAAAAAGTTGTGTATCAAGGGCTTTTTGTCTAATTTTTTCTACATCTATTCCTGCGCCATTATCGCGATATGTAATGATTAGCTCGCCTTCTTTTAGGGTTTCAAAGTGGATAGAAATAAGTGGTTTTGTTGTTTTTTCTGCCCAAAATGCAAAGGCGTGTGCAAAACTATTGCGTATCAGGTGCAAAAAGATTTCGCCTAATAGCTCTATTTGGGTTTTATGCAGCCTTAATTGCGCCTCGATGTGCCAATCCAGACGCGCCTCTTGGCTTAGTGTTCCCTTTTTAAGCCCTTCCTGACTTAGGTTGCGGACAAGCAAATCGCATTTTTGTTTGAGTTTGTCGGGTGTTTCGTATTGCCAATTTTTTATTTTTTCTTGTAATAAAATAAGATTTTCTTGGGCTTTTTCTATTTGCGCTACTTTTAGTGCCGCCAAACTTTGCGCGACAAGTTGGCTCAAAGCATCTATTTCGGAAAGTGCAAGACGTAGGGAGGGGCTTGTCTTTTCCAAATCGTGCGTCGGCGCGTCAGCGGTCTTTGTCTGTTGCCAATAGGGGGTTAGAAAGTTGGATAGGGCTTTTTTGAAGGTGCTAAAATCAGAAAGGGCGGCAGGATTTTGGTTTTCCTTGTCAGGACTTTGAAAATAATTTTGTAGGAAAGAGCGCGTTTGCGGATAAGTAAAGAGATTAAAATGGGGAACACCCTCGAAGGTTAGGGGCAAAATATCGAGCTTACATTCATTTGTAAGAAAAAGGAAAATATTGCGCAATTCTTCGATTTTGAGTTTGGTCGAAATAAGGATAACCCATTCTTGGGCTTTCCCTTGTGCGAGGTTTTGAGCGTCTTGGGGGGTGGCAATATCAAAGATTGCGATTTCGGCTTCTATGGCTTGTAGGTCGTCTAAATGCAGGTGTGGCTTGATGCCTACTTTGGCGGTTTTGGTGGCAGGCTGGTAGTGTATCCAATAAGAAGCGATTTCTTTTTTGTGCAGCCCTTTTTTGTGATAGACCACTTTTTGGAGAAAGGCGGCATGCGATTCTGCATCTTTGCCCTGCAAGGGTTCGTGATGCAAAAGGTAGCGAAAGTGGCTGACGGCACTCAAAAAGAAGCCTTTTTCTGCCTGTGTAAGGCTATGTTGGGCTTGTGCCGTTTCAAAAAAAGATTCCAAAACATGAGCCGTTTCTGCCAAAGCTGCAAATCCAAAAAGGGCAGCACTGCCTTTGAGCGTGTGTAGAAAGCGAAAGGAGGCGAGGTCGAAGTTTTTATCCCAACTTTCAGAGGCGTACAAAAGACGCTCCCAATCGTTGATAAGGTTTTCTACTTCCGCAATAAAATGAGCATCAGCAACAAACATAGCAAAGGGGCTAAAATGATAAGGTAAGATAACACTTCTTATCCAAATTTTCAAATAAGCCTACGCAATACAAGTAACAAAAATCGCCTTTTTTGCATTTCTGCCTGCCTTTGTGCTTCCTTTCTAAGGATTGAAGCCCGCATTAGCCTTGTTTTTTCTTTTTTTTCCGAAAAAACGAAAAAGACTTTGTATTTCAAAACCTTAGCCTTATATTTGCGTTCAATAAATGACTCTTGGTCAGTTTTCTTATCTCTACTTACTGACCTCTACTTATTTCTCACTACCCTACTTGTATTGATTCCTATGGGCGTTTTAGAACGAAAAGCCAAAGAGAAAAAAATTCGGAAAAAAGCCATTGTAGATGCCGCCGAAAAAATCTTCTTCACACAAGGCATGGATAAGGCAACGATGGCAGATGTGGCACGTGAGGCAGAGTTGAGCAAAGGCACGCTCTATCTCTACTTCAAAAGCAAGGAAGAACTCTATAAAGCCATTATCTTGCGTGCTTTTCGCGTCTTGAAACGCTTGCTTCGTGCTGCTACGGATAAGGCGAAATCGGGCTACGACAATCTCATTGCCCTGACCCAAGCCTACGTAAATTTCGCTTTCGAGTATCCCAACTACTTTAATACCATTTTAGACTACCAAAACGAAAATTTCAACTTAGACGGCAGCGAGCCAGAGTCCATCAAGACCTTAGAAGAGGGAAATTCTGTTATGGAAATCCTTATCAATGTCTTACGGCAAGGTATCAAAGATGGTAGTCTCTTTTGCCCTACCGACCCCAGCGAGGCGGCTTTTGTCCTTTGGGGACAACTAACGGGCGTTTTGCAGGTAATTAAGCGAAAGATGCAAATTATTCATCACTATTTTAGCATCAGCCGCGAGGATATGCTCAAAACCTATTTCCACTATTTAGAAAAGACCCTGCGCATCAATCCGCTCTAATACAAAAAGTAGGCGAGCGCAGCCTCTTTTTTCTATTTTCAAATTCTTGTTTCATATTTTTTCAAATAGTTTCTAAAAATCTCTACCCTCATGACAAAAATAAGCAATAAAGTAGTCCTCATTACGGGCGGTGCAAGCGGAATTGGCAAAATCTTAGGTCAGAAATGCTTGCAAAAAGGCGCGTCCGACCTCATCATTTGGGACATCAACCAAGACAACCTCGATGCCGTCAGTGCCGAATTGCGCAGGGAAGGCTATCGCGTACATGCCTACCGCGTAGATGTTTCAAGTTTAGACGACATCAAAACTGCCGCCACCGACGTTTTAGCCGAAATCGGAACGGTCGATATTCTTTTCAACAATGCAGGCATTGTGGTAGGCAATAAATATTTTGACGAACACAGCCATGAGGACATCGAGCGCACCCTCGACATCAACGTCGCAGGCGTGATGCACATTGCGCGTGTTTTTATCGGCGGCATGTTGGATAAAAGAGGCGGACACATCATCAATATCGCCTCGGCTTCAAGCCTTACGCCAAACCCGCGCATGTCGGTCTATGCAGGTAGCAAATGGGCGGTATTGGGCTGGTCGGAATCGTTGCGCATCGAAATGGAGAAGAAAAATAGCAATGTGCAGGTTACAACCGTTATGCCGAGTTACATCAAAACGGGTATGTTCGAGGGCGTAACTGCACCCCTTCTCACCCCACTTTTAGAACCCGAAGACATCTGCAATAGCATTATCGAGGCAGTGGAAAACAACGAAATTTTAGTTTCAGAGCCGCTGATGGTTAAGTTTTTGCCCCTACTGCGCGGCGTTTTGCCTGCTCGCATGTACGACTTTTTGGCGGAAAATGTCTTCGAAGTCTATAACTCTATGGACAAATTCATTGGCAGAAATGGGCGCAACGTAGAGGTGGCAGAGCGCAAGCGCGACAATGCCCCTTTGAGTGGCGCAGTAGAAGAAAAGGAAATCGAGCCTTTGAGTTAGGACAAGCTATAAAAACTATCTTTTCGCTAAAAAGAGATAGCTTATAGCAACTTTCTTAGGTTCTTTACGTTTGTGTTGTTTATTGTTTGTGTTTGTGTGTTGGGTAAAACCTGCTTTTCTTTGAGAGGCGGGTTTTCTTTTTGGTGGGATTTGTTTATGATTTATATGAAATTATTTTTGATGTAATAAATCATTTTTTATATAAAGGCAGGTAAATTATCGCAAAAACGGTTTTCAAATTTGCTATTAGTGTCCCTGCAAAGCAGCACGAACCCAATTTAGGCAAACAAAGGTCAGGCAAAAAGACATTGATACGGGAGTTTTAAAATTGCGAAAAATTGGGTCTTGCGCCTAATTTCCTCCTGTGATAGTTTCTTTTGTGGGTCGTAATCGAGTGCTTCCAAAGGCAGCCCCTGTGCGTCGCAGACGAGAAAATCAATTCTTAGACTTTGCAAACTTTCTATATCGCCTTCTAAAAGGGTAGCCATTTCTTGTTTTGCGCTTTCACTTTGCTGGGTCAGAAAAACGCCCAAATCGAGGCTTGGGTAGACAAAATATTTTTCGCGCCTTAGCTCCTTGAAATAATTTAGGTGCAGCGGACTGCGGAAAATCGATACTTGCGCCAAAGGGCTTTCTATTGTGTTTGTCTTTTTTTGCCCTATTTTTCGTGCTTCGCGCCTTTTTTCGGCTTCTTGCTCACAGGTTTTACACAAAAAAGGCTGCGGATTTTCCCACGCTTGGTAGCTAAATATTTTGAGATTGTCGTAAAAATCGCCCCTACGTTCAAAGTAGTAGGCAGGCAGCCCACAAAGTTGGCAGCGCGATTTTTTGATAAAAGCCCTGCAAAAGGCACGCACACGCCGCTGCACTTGGGCAGGTTTGAGGCGAAAGCGAAGCCCTACTTCTGCAATCGTATAGCGGAAAGCGTCCTCTTCGATGAGCCAATAGGTCTTGCAAAGTTCGCGGTCGGTTTCGTCTTCGGTAAAAAATTCTAAGCCGATTTCGGGAATGAGTTTGGGCATAAAAGACTTTTTTTTGTGCCAAATGAGGCAGTAGGCAAAAATAGCTTTTTTTGTCCAAATCGTCGCCGTTCTGGGGGCTTGTTTTCTAATTTTGCCAAAAATTTGTATCTTGCTACTTGCTTTCACAAGGGAAAACCCTTTTTCTAAAATCAAAAAATTACAATTCTTTTTAAAAAAATGCTTAATATGAAAATTATATTATTGATGTTTGTCGCAGTGGTAATGTTTTTTGCCTCCTGCCAAAAGACGGCTACCGTTTCGCTACAAAAAGCGACTTTCAAAGTGCGTGGCAACTGTGAAATGTGCAGGGAGCGCATAGAAAATGCAATAGGCGACCTCAAAGGCATAGAAACTGTGCAATGGACTGCCCAAACCGAAGAAGCCGTCGTGGAGTTCAATCCTGCCAAAGTTACCCAAGCCGACATGGAAAAGGCTGTGGCTAAAAGCGGACACGACACCCAAAATGAAAAAGCAACTGACGAGGTCTATAAAACACTGCCCGACTGCTGCCTATATCGCGACCAAAAGTCAAATCACCACTAACAAATTAGAAATGAATACCTATCAATTCAAAACAAATATCAAATGTGGCGGCTGCATTGCACAAGTCAAACCCATTTTTGACGCCCAAACCGCCATCGATACTTGGGAAGTGGATACCCAAAACCCTGATAAAATTCTGACCATCACCACTTCCGAACTTTCGCCTACCCAAGTTCAGGAGCTGGTTCAGAAGGCAGGTTTTAGGGCAGAATTGGCAGAAAGTAAGGTGTAGCAAACTTCAAAATGTTTCGGTCTGATACGTGATATTTTAATTTTTTTGCAAAATAATACTTAAAAACTTTCGTTTTTATAGGGTAGTGTTTTCAATGCTACCCTATAAAAATTTATACCTTATTCTTCAAAATATGCTCAAAAAACTGCGCTCACTCGATTGGGCAAAACTCTCGCACGTCTATGGCAGTGCAGCCGATTTGCCCGACTTGATAGAAGGATTGGCTTCAAATGAAGAGGAAATGCGACAAGATGCTTTAGACGCACTTACTGCCGCTTTGATACAAAAGGGACTGCTTTTTTCGGCATCAATAGCGGCGATTCCTTTTTTATTGGAGCTATTAGAAAATGAAAAAACGCCTGATAGGTGGAGCATTTTTTGGCTCTTGGGCATGTTGTATCAGGGCAAGATGCAGGCAGGTCTGAAAGGCGACCCCAAAGCAGAGGTGCAGAAGGGAAAAGCCATCTTAGTAAAGTTTCTAAGCAAGGCAGCCGCTAAGACCAAAAAAATGCAACTTGAATACAACGACGAATTAGCCCCTGATTTGCTCGCCGACCTAAAAACTTGGGGCGCAAGTCTTTAAATTGTACCAAAAATAAAACAAAGAGAGGGAAACTTTTTCTCCCTGCTCGGCGTTTTTGCTCAAAAGTGCCGTAGAAAAGGCTTACTTCGGCATTAACCCCGCAGGTCGCAAGCTCGATTCTTGCCCTTTTTTTGCAAAAAAAAGGTAGAGCAGTGGTAGCTCGGCGCAAAAAGTGCCTTTTCGCTTGTCGCCTTTTTTATTTTAAGTTTATGCTAAAATATTTTTGTAAAATAAAAAAGTTGAGTGAATTTTTAGTATAAAAACAAAAAAAGAAAAGTCTTGCCCCTTTTGCTGCAAAGCATTTAGGGGCTTTTTGTTTGAAAAACAAAACGAATAGCAAGCAACTTTCTTGCTCAAAATAGCGTTTTTACTTGAAAGTGCCGTAGAAAAGGCTTACTTCGGCTCATTACCCGCAGGTCGCAAGTTCGATTCTTGCCCTTTTTCTGAAAAGAGAAAGGTGGAGCAGTGGTAGCTCGGCGTAAAAAAGTGCCTTTTCGCTTGTCGCCTTTTTTGTTTTCTTGTGTTTGAAAAGCCTTTGTGGGCGAATATTTCACCTTATTATTTCATTTTATCGCGCCAAAATCTTATGACCCAAAATACCATGACACTCACCGAAAAACGCGAAGCACTCATCAAAAAAATCCAAAAGATGCCCGAAGCGGCAGTGGATAAGCTATTGGCTGCCCTTGCGCCCCCAGCAGAGGAGCAGGTAGAGAAAAGACAGCAAGAAGTGGAAGCAATTATTAAAAATGATTTCAAAAGGTATCACAACGTTTTTAAAGCCCTTTCTTAAAATGAATCACTTAGAAAAACAAGACATTATTCTCATCAATAAACTAACTATTGCTGATGTGGGTGGCAATTTCGTGCCGCCCTATAACTTTCTTCACGAGGAAAGTTTGGATTACCTTTTAGAAGCAGCGCAGATGGAAATATTTGGCGAACCGCTTTATCCTACGATACCCCAAAAAGCGGGGCTTTATATGTTTAGCATTATTTCTAATCATATTTTTCAAGATGGAAATAAGCGCACAGGACTGGAAGCCGCTCTTTTATTTCTACAATTAAATGGTTATGACTTGATAATTGATGAGGAAATGCTTATCAATTTCACACTTTCTGTGGCTTCGGGCGAACAGACTTTGGAAACGGTGCAGGCTTGGTTTGAAAAACATATTCAACAAAAATAATGCAGTCGTTTTCAAGATGTCTATTTGTTTCATTTTTTGAAATGTAGCTATTTTTCCTTAACTTTGCAAACAAAAGAGTGCCGTAAAAAAGGATTTCCTCGTAACTATAACGGTTCTAAGGTAGCGTAATTCGGGCGACCGAACTAGCGAAATCGGGTTAAAAACCGATAGGGTGAAATGAAGTTCTTGAGCTTTGCAAGTCTCTCTGAGATGTAGAATCGCCGGCTCAATGCCCCACTCATTCTTTTATTAGCATGAAGGGTAAAAGCGACAGCCTTTTAAGGCTAACTTCCTTTTTGCCTGTAGCCTCTTTTTTTTATTTTTCACAGCATCAATTAAACTTTTAGCGCATGAACCCCGAACAAGCAAAGCACCTTAACTGTGAACTTATCTATAAGGCAGAGTTTGATGAATTGATAGAAAAATACCAAAAACAAATCAAAGAAAAGCATTACACAAAAGCCATGGAAAACATCAGCGAAGCGTATCACTTGATTGCAGAAATGAACATGGATTTTGGGGTAAATCCCGAAAAGTTTAATCGTAAGCAACTTTGCATAGATTGGGCTTTTTGTTACGAGCAACTGGGCAAATATGCGGAGGCTGAAGAGATGAAAAAAATGAGCGAAGGGCATTAAAACTGATGAATGTAGAATTTTTTTGCAAAAAAAATCATACAATTATTCATCAATAAATAAATGAAATGTATTTCCATTATCAAGCCTTAAACGACTTTTTTACCTACTACTATTTTCACTACATTCAGTACAAGCAGTTTGAGGACGAATGTAGTCTTATCAAAGCCTATCAAACACAAACGCCCAAGCAGGCAGTAATTTTGTGCCATGAAATAAACGCCATCTTAGAGGGTGTAACTGACCTCAATCAAGGTGAAATCACAAGTCAAATCCGTAGCTTACCCAAAGGGTTTGGCAGGATAAAGCCTTTTCGCAAGATTGAGGAAGTATTGGTATTTTTGGAATTAGTAAAAAAGACCTTAGAAAAGTAGCCCGAAGCTCCAGCTTCGGTAGAAACTATAAAATACAATAAGCGAAGCTGGAGCTTTGCACTACAGTAGCCCGAAGCCCTAACTTCGGGCTGGGGCTAAAACAAGCAACTACTTTCTACTATTCAGGTGTATGCCGCAAAATAAATACAAGTAGGCAAACCAATTTTGCAAAGTGAGCGTTTTTGAGATACCGTAACCCGAAGCTCCAGCTTCGGATTACAGCAAAGCAAACCTAAGAAAAAAACACTGCCTTATGACCTTAATAGAACAACTCAAACAAGCCCCTGACGTGGTTCTGATTATCCAAAAAATGCAAGCCTATTTGAAGGAGGAGGCTCAAAAAAGGCAGGAATTTTTGGAAATGGTACACGAAGATGTAAAAGCGGAATTTATCAACGGCGAAATTATCTTACACTCACCCGTAAGAATGGCGCATTTGAGGGTGAGCAGCCGTCTTTCAAAACACCTTATGAACCACGTTGATGACGACAATTTAGGCTTTGTGGGCATAGAAAAAATGATGATTACCCTTTCACGAAATTGCTATGAGCCTGATATTGTGTTTTATCGCAAGGCAATCTCTGATACTTTTACAGCAGACCAAAAGCTATTCCCTGCCCCTGATTTAGTGGTAGAAATCCTTTCGGAAAGCACGCGAAAGAATGACTACGGAGTCAAGTTTCAAGATTATGCAGCGCACAATGTAGGTGAATATTGGATAGTAGATGCAGAAGAAGGCAAAATAGAGCAATATGTGTTGATAGAAAATCAATTTGAACTGCAAGCCTCGCTCTCTAAAACGGACACTTTGGCTTCGGTTGTGGTGCATAAATTGACTATAGATTTATCTAAGATTTTTGAGTGATTTTTAGTACCGAAAAAAAAAATACATTTTATCTAAATTTTATGAACATAAATAATCTAATTCAAACCTACCTTGAAAGTGAGGCAGATGCACGATTTGCGCTGGCAAAAGCACACTTTCCTACCCTTGAAGGCAAGGCATTTGAAACCTTTGCAGATGTTTTTATTGACCAAAATTCAGAGGATTTTGAGGGTTTGAGGCAGGAAGCGATTGCGCAAGTGCTGACCATCTTTGAGTCTGAAACGTCAAAATTGATGCAGTTTATTGATTATTTGGCACTCAATTTTTGTGTGGGGAGGCTCTTGGATAATGGATTTTGTGATGTGATTTGGTATCAAAAGCTCAAAGCCATAGATTTGTTGCAATACAGTGGCATTGTTCCCAGCGGCGACCTCCACGACCGCACATTTTATTACCGCAATCATCAGGATAAAGACCCGCTTATAGACCGACTGCGTTTTGTGGAAAAGGCAGAAAATTCTGGTTTGTACCCTGATTGGGTCATTCCTTTTTTAATGTCTATGTTACACCCCGAAGATTACAGAGATGTGGGGCATAACGTTGGACGTATGCTTCATTTTTATACAAAAGAAAAAATCGTGCATTATATAAATCATTTGATAGCCAACCCCAATATTTTGAAGCGCAAATATCCCAATTCTGAAAAAATACCGCCCTACACTTTGGAGGAATATCTATCTCATTTATACCATAATTTGAGTTACAGTGGTTTTGGTTTTCACTCAAATCAAGTAGTGAAACTCACAAGTTTCCTCAAAACCGCCACCTTTAAGTATTTCAAAGAACTCAAAGCGGGTATGCCTCTTGCAGAATATGAGGCGTATTTTGGTGAGATAGAAGCAGATGCACGACACTACTACGAGCGTGATAATGCCTCCTTCGGTTTTTCGTATTTTACAGATGAAGGCACAGAGTTGATGTTTGTGGAGGGGGTATTGCGAACAATTAGCCTCGATGCACAAAACGGCAGGCACTATGTGTCGGGCAATCACGTCCTCAGCAGTAAAACGAATTTGAACAGCGTTTTAAGCCTCTTAGAAGAAATAGAAACAACTTGGGAATTTATGCCCCAATATACCTTTAAACAACAGGCTTTGATTCAGACAGATACAGGTGTTCAGTTTTCTTTTCAATATGCGCAGGGCGAGGGTTTGAGGCTGTCTAAGATTCAGGTGTATGCCACAAAATAATTACTGTAACCCGAAGCTGGAGCTTCGGTAGAAACTATAAAATACAATAGGCGAAGCTGGAGCTTCGCACTACAGAATATGGAACTTCAAAAAATCATCGAACTTTTAGAAAGCAACGACAAAGCAAATGTTTTCTTGGCTTTGGAACTGGCGCAAAACTACCAAGCAGAGTTTGAGGTGCATTATGGGACTACTGTGGAGAACTACAAGATACTCTTCGATTGGTTTGATAGACAAGCGTTTCATGGGAAGATGATTCCTCTGAAAAGAACCCATCTTGACTTGTCAGAGTTTGGTTTACACCAAATTCCTGCCCAAATTGCTTTGCTTGCACAGCTAAAATGGTTAAACCTTTCTGGAAATCATTTCAAGATATTGCCGCCCGAAATAGGGAAACTCTTGCGTTTAGAAACCCTACTTTTGTGCGAATGCCCTTTGCGAACCTTGCCTCCTGAAATCGGGCAACTCGCTCAACTTAAAGAACTGAATATAGAAGATAATGTCCTTGAAAGCTTGCCGCCTGAAATTGCTCACCTCAAGCACTTAAATGAGATTAATCTTAGAGAAAACCACTTCAAAAATTTCCCTTCAGGCATCTGCGGTCTAAAAAAATTACAGAACTTAGATTTGGCTGCCAACCAAATTCAAACCTTACCTGCCGAAATTGGACAACTTTCCTCTTTGGGTGAGCTGTATCTAAATCATAATCAACTCACTGAAATTCCTCCTGAAATCGGCAGACTTGCATCGCTGTATTACTTAGATGTACGCAGCAACCAACTCACAAGCCTTCCATCTGAAATTGGACAACTGAAGGATTTAGAACATCTTGACGTATCACACAATTGCCTCCAAACTCTGCCCGATACGCTGTTAGAACTTCCTTATGTAAATATTTATGTAGCGGGAAATTCTGATTTGAAAGTCTCAGATAAATTACGAAATAGTGGAAAATTGATTTTTGAGTAGCCCGAAGTCCCAGAAAAACAAAATAATTGAATCATAAAATTTTAGAATATGCAACCCCAACACTATACCGAGTTTTTAGAGGAGCTTCGTAGCCTTGTGTTACAATCGAAGACCAAAGCCCTATTGCAGGTCAATCAGGAGCTGCTTTTCTTGTATTGGAATATTGGCAAAAAAATCATAGCCCAGCAGCAGGAAAAGGGCTGGGGCGCAAAAGTTGTGCAAAACCTTGCCCAAGATTTAAGCGCGAGTTTTCCCGATATGAAGGGCTTTTCGCTGCGAAACTTGAAAAATATGCAAAAGTTCGCCCTTGCGTATCCCGATTTTGAATTTGTGCAGCCAGTGGCTGCACAATTAAGCTGGACGCATCACGTCATTATTTTAGACAAATTCAAGGACCAAAAAACGCGCCTTTGGTACATCTTAAAATCGGTGGAACAGGGGTGGTCTAAGCGCGTTTTGATGCACCAAATTGATTTGCAAGCACATGCGCAATTCGGCACGCTACCCAACAATTTTGAGCATTTTTTGCCCAAACCGCAGTCGGAATTAGCGGCGCAATTATTCAAAGATGAGTACATTTTTGAATTTATTGCACAAAACGACAAATTCAGGGAAAAAGATTTTGAAAAGGAAATTACCCAAAATGTAACCGATTTTCTATTGGCTTTGGGCAAGGGTTTTTCGTATGTAGGAAGGCAATACCACTTGGAAGTAGGCGGACAAGATTTTTATTTAGACTTGCTTTTTTACCATTTTAAGCTCAAATGTTTTGTAGTAGTAGAACTAAAAATAGATGATTTCAAGCCTGAATATGTAGGAAAACTCAATTTCTACCTTTCGGCAGTAGATGATTTGCTCAAACAAGACAGCGACCAGCCCAGCATCGGACTGCTTCTCTGCAAATCTAAGAATGATGTAGTGGTAGAATACGCCCTGCGCGACGTGAGCAAGCCGATGGGAGTAGCCTCCTATCAGCTCACTAAAAAAATCCCCCATACGCTCAAAGACCAACTGCCCACAGAGGAGGATTGGGTCAAGATTCTGAATCAAATTAAAAAAAAATAGCCTAAGTGATGCCTGATACCGAACTTCAAAAAATCATCGAACTTTTAGAAAGCGACGACAAAACAAATGTTTTGTTGGCTTTGGAATTGGCTCAAAACTGTCAAAATGAGTTTGAAAATAATTATCAAAATTCATTAGAAGACTATAAAATCGTCTTAGAATGGGTGTGGGAATATTTGCCTGATGTGGAAAATCCTTTGATGCTGGACGGGTTAGAAATTCAAGGAAAAAAACTGACTTATATTCCATCACAAATAAAAATACTAAAAAAGTTGAGATGCCTTCTACTCAACTACAACGCGCTTCGTGTGATTCCTGCTGAAATTGCACAGCTAAAAAACTTGGAATATTTGTATTTGGGTGCAAATTCATTCACCGAGTTTCCGATAGAGGTTTGTCAATGTCAAAACTTAGTATCATTGGTCTTAGGGGGAAATCTTTTTGACACGATTTCGCCTCAAATAAAGCAATTAGTTCAGTTAGAATCGTTTAAATTACACAACGGCAAACTCAAAACGTTGCCGCCAGAAATAGGCGAATTGCAAAACCTGAAATCTTTACATTTGGAAAACAATCAACTTACGGCACTTCCGCCAGCAATAGGCGAATTGCGAAACCTGAAATCTTTACATTTGGAAAACAATCAACTTACGGCACTTCCGCCAGCAATAGGAAAACTCAAATTATTGCATACTTTGAATTTAGAAAAAAACCAACTCCAAACGCTGCCTACCCAAATTGGCGAGTTAGAATTTTTAGAAACATTAGATTTAGCGAAAAATCAACTCATAAATCTACCCAAAGAAATAGGAAAACTCAAAAAGGTGCGGCGCATTGATGCCATAAAAAATCAACTCACTACCCTGCCCGCTACGCTCTCGGAAATGAGCGAATTGTGTTATTTATGGCTTAGAGAAAACAAGATAAGCCACCTTCCAACTCAAATCGGCGAGCTAAAAAATTTGGAATACTTCAATCTTAGCAACAACCTACTCGAAACTTTGCCGAAGGAAATCGGACAAATCAGCTCTTTAAAAAGTCTTAGTTTAGAAAATAACCCACTTCAGGTGCTGCCTGATACGCTTTTGGATATTCCGAATGTGAAGATTCATGTAGCGGGAAATCCTGATTTGAAGGTGTCGGATAAACTGCGAAGCAGTGGGAAATTGATTTTTTAGCTTTTCAAAATTCTTCTTCTTCTTCTTCTTCAAAAATTTCGGATAAATCAATTTGCAGGTCGGAGAAAATGTGGGAGTTAAAAATTTCGTCTTCTGCAAAATTATTTTTTAGCTCATATTTTTCATTTTCATTTAAAATATATTGCTGCAAAACGTGTTCAGACGGATAGAGAACCCAATATTCTTTTACGCCACTTTCTTCGTAGAGTGCATACTTGGTTCTCATTTCTTTTTTCGAATTACCGGGCGAAAGGATTTCGATAATCAAATCGGGCGCACCGATACAACCGCGCTCATCTAATTTACTTTTATCGCAAATCACGCAAATATCAGGCTGCACAACGGTATAAATTTCTGTGTTTGCCTTCAAAGATTTTTTCTTATCCAAAAGGCGCACATCGAAGGGGGCGGAATAAACCTCACAAGCATTTTTTTGGAAAGCCATAAAGACCTTAACATATAACTTTCCTGATATTTTCTGGTGCTTCCTGCTCGGCGCAGGCGACATTTTAAAAATCTTACCCTTGATAAGTTCGACGCTCTGCTCGAAACGCCAAGTAAGATAGTCGGCGTATGTATAAGTGCCGTTTAGGTCTAAATCGTTGATGTCGGTGATGTATTTCATAATTTTTGATGTTGTTTAATATTTTTTTAAAGTTCTTCTTCTTCAAAAATTTCGGATAGGTCAATTTGCAGGTCGGCAAAAATGTGGGAATTAAAAACTTCGTCTTCTGCAAAATTATTTTTTAGCTCATATTTTTCATTTTCATTTAAAATATATTGCTGCAAAACGTGTTCAGACGGATAGAGAACCCAATATTCTTTTACGCCACTTTCTTCGTAGAGGGCATACTTGGTTCTCATTTCCTTTTTCGAATTACCGGGCGAAAGGATTTCGATAATCAAATCGGGCGCACCGATACAACCGCGCTCATCTAATTTACTTTTATCGCAAATCACGCAAATATCAGGCTGCACAACGGTATAAATTTCTGTGTTTGCCTTTAAAGATTTTTTCTTATCCAAAAGGCGCACATCGAAGGGGGCAGCAAAGGCGCGACAGGATTTTCCTTTGAGTTGGTTGTAAAAAATACCACTTAGGTTAAAGGAAATTTTCTGGTGCTTCCTACTGGGCGCAGGCGACATTTTAAAAATCTTACCCTTGATAAGTTCGACGCTCTGCTCGAAACGCCAGGTAAGATAGTCGGCATATGTATAAGTGCCGTTTAGGTCTAATTCGTTGATGTCGGTGATGTATTTCATAAAAACTGCCTGATGGGTGTAGCACAAAGATACGAAAAGTAGGCGATAAGTTCAAGCCCCAAAAGCTGGCGTTTGGGAAGTGCCGCTTGGGGCTATTTCGCCCCCACACGCTTTTTTGCCGACTCGTAGGCTCGCTTGGTATGTTCGTTGATGCGAAAGCCTAAGCGGTGTAGCTCTTTTTCTACATACCAAAAATCTTGTAGGCTGCGCACTTTTCTAAAGAGGGCAGAGAACAAGAAATTATAATTGTTCTCACTCTTAAAATTGCCTTTGCGTAAAGGGAATTTTTTTAGAAAGTCTTGATAATACGGCAGGGCTTTTTGGAAAGGTAAATCTCTTTTATTGACCAGCGTATTATAGGTAACTTCATTAGGTTTGATATTGGCGTTTGTCATCTTTTCAAACCATATTTCTGC
>NZ_AUGI01000044.1 GCF_000422585.1 Hugenholtzia roseola DSM 9546 | reverse complement strand
GAATTTAACATCACTGCCGAGGGGCTTTGATATGGTATCATTTTTTTTTGCATTTATGCAAAAAATGATTTGGTTTTCGAACCCTCCCCTATGGGGGGAGGGCAGGGTGGGGGTTCAGGAGGCTTGTAAGAAACACACAAAAGCCCGTTTTCTGACCTTCTGACCGTTGCAACAACGCCGAAATAGCTTGCAAAAATACGAAATTTTACCTACTTCGTATCGTTGTTTCTCTTTAAAAATGCTTTTGGCAGGATTTATCCAAAGGCGAACAAAGGTAGCGTTGTCAAGTTCGATAAAAAGCCTTGTATTTTCCAATCCGACACGAAATAAAATTTGGACTGAATCCTATTTTTGGGTCTGAAAATCCTTTTTTATTTCAATCTCGTTGCGGAGAAGGCAATACAATACAATACCTTGTCCCTACATTCGAACCTAATTTTTAGCCTAATTTTTAGAATTTAGCCTGCCTGCGGCGAAAGTCTATCTAAGCTATAAGTTTTCTTTTTCATACAGAAAAAAAAATAAAAATAAAAGGAATTAAAAAAAAGCGAGGAAAGAATAAAAATATTGCTTGGTCAAATGTGGCTTTTACCTCTTTTTTGGATTTTAAAGTTGCCATTTGCAAAATATCCTCCTTTGAAGGCGGTTTGGCGTTGTTTTTTTCTGTATATTTGCCACGTTGTTTCCCAAAATATGATTTGGGCAAAATATGATTTGTTTAGCCTCCCTTTTGCCCGCCTGCTCCTGCCATAAGTTTTTTAGAAAATTAGTTTTTGTTTACCCCAAAATATTTTTACGAAAATGGACACAAATACACTTTACGCACTCCTTGAAAAAGAGCGACAAGACTTGGTTATGCAGCACCTCTACGGCATGCGCCTCGATTTTCACAAGGCTATGAGCTTTTATTTCAAGCAGTTGGAGCAGACACAGGAAATAGACGACATTTTCACCGAAACGCTCATTCATTTTATGGACAAAGTGATAGAAGGTGAGATTATACTTGAAAATGATTCCATTCTTTTTTATTTGAGAGGGATAGCGATAAATTTGATTAAGAAAAATTACAAAAAAAGAAGCAAGGAATTTGCAGCCGCCGAAATTTTTACATATCTTTGTGAAGATAGTGAATGGGAACTCTCTTTTGTCAGGGAGCGAAGTAGGCTCATGGACTATTTGGAACATTGTTTGCAAGACTTGGGGCAGCGTTATCAAATGCTAATACGTGCCATTTTCTATGAAGAATTAAGCGTCGAGGATTTGATAAAGCGGTTCGACTATGCAAATGCCGAAAGCGTGTATCGTGCCAAATACAAGGCACTTTTAAAACTTAAAGAAAGGCTCAAAAACTATCCGAAGTAGGTTATACTTTTCATGTTTTTAATTTTTCTTCCGATGAACAAAAAATACAGCGATGACCTGATAATCAAATATTTGGAAAACCAACTTTCGCCCAAAGAGCGGCTTCAATTTGAGGCAGATTTAGCCCAAGATGCCGAATTAGCGCGTGAGCTGGAAGAGTTCCAAATGTTGGGTAAGCTCCTGCGTGAGAGTGCCGAGCGCGAGATGTTGCGCAATAAGGCATTTCATATCAAGGATAATGAACAAGTTTCGGAAGAAAGACGCAAAAGGCGCGAAGCCCTACAAAGGGGATTGGCAAATTTGCGAGCGCAACATCAGCCCCAAACCCATACAAACGAAAAAAAAAACGAACCTATGCTTTTCAAAACGTATCAGATGTTAGCAGCCTCTGTGATGCTCTTGACCATTGGCGGGGGCGTTTTTCTTTCCTACCAACATCTGAAAACTAACCAAGTGCAGGCGATTGCCCACATAGAACCTGCCATTCCAGAAGCGAAATATGCAAATTTGCAGATAGATAGTGCAGAGCCGATTACAGAACAAAATTATTATCAAGAAGAACAACTTGCCTTAGAAAGCGAAGCTCAAAATTCGATACAAGAAGATTTGAAAAATGAGCTAAAAAATGGAGAGGAAAATAGAAAGGAAAATGAACAAAATAATAAAAAAGAAGACGGAGAAACTGCCTTTGCCTACACAGAACTACCTGATTTAGAGGCTCTTATACAGCAAGGGCATTATAGAAGTAGTATTCATTTGATAAGTCCCAAAACGGAAAGCAATTATCAAAACGGAATACTTTTTAGTTGGCGAGGTGAATTAGACGAAGAGGAGGAAGAATTTTATTTGGAACTTTACTCGGCGGCACTCGATAAGCCCCTACGCCTCGATATTCCGCGTCAGAATCAAACTTTTAAATTAGATAGAAAACTAACGCCACAACTTTATTATTGGAAATTGCAAACCGAAAACGACTTAATTGCGGTAGGAAAGTTTAAAGTAGAAGCGAAGTAGGTATCGCCAAATGCGCTATCTTTGTGGGAAAATGCGCCTTCGAAATATAAAACGCGCTATTTTCTTATTCTAATTTCTACCAACGTGTATCAAACGCTTCTCAAACCGCTTCTTTTTCAATTAAGCCCTGAAAAGGCGCACTATTTGGCGATGGACGCGCTACAAAATCCGCTTATCGCCCCTTTTTTCAAAAAAACTGTCCCTGCTTCACTTGCCAAAGAGGTCTTCGGACTTCGCTTTGCCTCGCCGCTGGGGTTGGCGGCAGGTTTTGATAAAAATGCGCAATGGATAGATGCCTTAGCTGATTTGGGCTTCGGCTTTGTAGAAATCGGGACGGTTACGCCACTGCCACAAGAGGGCAATCCTAAGCCGCGTTTGTTTCGCCTACCTGCCGACCGCGCCCTTATCAACCGCATGGGTTTTAATAATGCAGGGGTAGAGGCTGTGGTGCAAAATTTGAAGCGTCGCAAGCGCGATATTATCGTAGGGGGCAATATTGGAAAGAACAAAATCACGCCCAACGAAGCGGCTTTTAAAGATTATCTTATCTGTTTTGAAAAACTTTTTGATTATGTAGATTATTTTGTCGTCAATGTCAGTTCGCCTAATACGCCCAATTTGAGGGCTTTGCAAGAAAAAGAGCCACTTTTGCACCTGCTCGCGACTTTGCAAAATGAAAACTTGAAAAAACACAAGCCCAAACCCATTCTTTTAAAAATTGCACCTGATTTAAACCAAAATCAGTTAGATGATATTCTCGATATTCAGAACCAAACGCAAATTGCAGGGCTTATCGCAACCAATACCACCATCGAGCGCAGCCACTTACAAACAACCGAAAAAGAACTCGAGAAAGTAGGAGCAGGCGGTTTGAGTGGCGCACCTTTGAAGCAAAAGGCGCAGGATATTGTACAATATTTACATCAAAAAAGCAAGGGTGCTTTTCCTATTATCGGAGTTGGGGGGATTCACAGTGCCGAAGATGCCGCTGCAAGGTTGCAGGCTGGGGCTGCCCTTGTTCAGGTCTATACAGGCTTTGTGTATGAAGGCGTAGGTTTGATTGATAAAATTTATCAAAAATTGAAATGATTTCAACCGTCGTCGAGGGCGTTGCCCGTCGACGAGGTTTTTCAAACTACAAAATACGCCTCGGAGACGGCTTTAGCCTCGCCAACGGCTGCTCAACCACAAACACGCCAATACGCCTGACGGCTTCGAGGGCATTGCCCGTCGACGAGGTTTTTTTTGGAAAAAATTACAAACTGCAAGTTATGTAGGGAAAAGGCAGAGTCTTTTCTGCATAAGAACTGTGCAAACCAAAACAGTGAGAATATAAAACAATTAAAATATAAAACTTAGTGCGGCACGATTTGACTATTATCCAAACGGTCGCGATATTGGGCAACTTCGGCATCAATCGCTTTGATGTCGCAGTTTAGTTCAAACTTTTTACTGCTGCTATCCGTCTTTACCATTTCTGCCATGAACGCCTCTCTTTTTTCGAGTAAAATACTAATTGCCTTTTCCATTCCTTCTTTTTCCTTTTGTGAAATCTTGGGTTTCTGACTGTCCCTTTTTTTGGCAGCATTGGGAAATAGAAAATCAAACGAACTGGTAGCTACCCAATTCCCTTGTTCAGACCTGATGGTAGGCGTATTTTCTATGGCTTCGCAAAGTGTTTGGTAGCAAACAAAATCGTTTTGGTGGTGAGAAATTTCTGCGTATGCGTTATGGCTTAAATCGAGTAAGGTTTGGCAAATTTCGGCTAAGAGTGTATAGTCCGCTTCTTGATGGTGCGAATACACTTGGATTTGATTGATAATTTCGCCATCTTGATTGTGTTCTTTGAAAACGACAATAAACTTGCGATTTTCTTTTTTAAAATAAATACCTGTGCGATAGATAACTTCGCTCGAAAAAGGTCCGTACTTGCTCCAAAAATTTACCACTACATTGTCAGGTATATAACGCGGAAAGGCAAAAATATAAGATAACTTTAATTCCTCAAATGTATCCTGAAAAAGGGTTCGCGCCTCCTTGTTTTCTATTTCTTTGGGTAAATATTGAGGGGCGATATATATTTCTCTGTCTTTGTCCTCTTTGTCGTAGATGCGGAAAACAAGACCAAATTTTAAAAGAAGGGCGATAAACTCGCGACGCTTTTTTCTGTCTTCGTAATCGGCTAATGAAAATTTTTCAAGGGATTTAAAGTATGCTTTTTTTTCCTTTTTTTGCAAAAGAAACGCCTCGATATAGGGTTCATCAAACCTTCCAGCTTGGGCTTCTAATCTATTATTGATAAGCAGATAAACTTGTTCTACGATTGCTTCTGGATTGATGTAAATTGTATCTTTCATTTGTTCGTCTTCATAGTATAGAACAATGCCGCGCACCCGCAAAAGGTCTAAGAGAGGCATTTCGTTGCCTTTGTCTATGCTGCGCCCTTTTTCATCTTTTTTATGACAAAGTTCGAAAAATTTTTCTTTGCTGATTTCCACTACCCCTTTGGCTTTGAGGGCTTCTATTTCTTTGATGACATTTTCATAGGTAATGGGTTCTTTTTTGTTGAAGCCTTCAATGCGAGTATTCAGTATTTGGGCAAGGTGATATTTTAATGAGTCTAAGCCCAACTTTTTGGCAGCACTAAAATCTATTTGGGCATAAATGTCGTAACCCTCAAAAGGCTTTATTTTTTTGTTGGCAGGAACGTCTGCATGCGTTTGTACTACCAAAGTAGGGCTACCTTTGCCCACATGTTTTATGTTTTCGAGCCAATACTCTTCGGTGCGCCATTTTTCATCTATGGGTTGTTCTTTTTCTTTGGGTTTGTTTCTAACATTTTCAAAGTTTGTCCAAGCTAAGATATAAATAGCATTTTCACTTAAAAAAAACTGGTGCAGCGCGTAGAAAATATGCTGCCCCCCAAAATCCCAAACTTGAAGGCGCAATGTTTCCGCTTCTACTTCGGATAACTCTTTTTTGGAAAGGCTGCCCAAAACAATGCCATGCGTAAATTTTTCGTTTGGGTTGTATTTTCCTTTTTTCAAAACGTTATAGAGAGAGGTTTTTCCTACTCTGCCGTTTCCTATAATGATAAGTTTTGCCCTATCGTTGATGACAGTGCCTTTATTTGATTCTTGCAGAAAACTCTTGACGCTTTCCCAAGCGTTCTTATCCCTTCTATCGAAAATCTCTTTGGGAAAGTTCACCAGCGGATTTCCATAGAGGAATAAACATTCTAAGTTTGGAAAGTTTGCAGCTTGCTCCAAGCCGCTTAAAAGCGTGAGCCTGTTCTTTGCAGCATTGATTTCATATAGTTTTTCAAACTTTCCTACTAATCTTATTTCTTGTATCTGACTTTCATATACAAAAAGATATTCTAAATTAGGAAAAGTCTTAGCATCAATTTGTAGCTCTTTAATAGACCTTCTATTATAGCTTAATTCTAATACCTTGACATGAGGCAGTGGGATGTCGGGAAGTGGAAAAGTAGTAAAGTTATTTTTGCTTAAATCTAAAAATACCGTCTGTTCCTGTCTTGCTTGCTTCCAAATAGCAGGTAGAGCGGTTTGGTCTAAATTTAGGGCAGATTTGTATAACCAATCTTGATTACGTATCATGTTTGTATCAAATTGTGAAAGATAAAATTAATGTTTCCTATGGCAGCGGCGTTTTTGCGACGACAAAAGCCTGAAATGCACCCCACCCCAAACCCCCAGTAATGTTAAGTTCTGTAAAAAGCCTTATTTTGTCAAAGTTTTGTCAAATTAGAAACGAAATAAAATTTGGACTGACCCCTATTTTTGGGTCTGAAAATTCTTTTTTATTTCAATCTCACTGCGGACAAGGCAATACCTTGTCCCTACATTTGCATCTGATTTTTAGAATTTAACATCACTGAGGGCAGGGTGGGGGTTCTTTATTTGAAGCACAAAACCATCTGAACAAAGATAGTATATTTTGGAATTTTAAGGCAAGTTTATATTTTTCTTTTCTTGTTTTTTGCCATTTTTTATTATCTTGCCCGTCGAAATTCTTTTAAAACCGACACTTTCTAAACGCCAAATAGCCATGAACCATTTAGACCGATATACTGAAACGATTAAGGGTGTTTCCTTTGACCTGATTTTTATCAAAGGTGGGACACTGATGTTGGGTAAATTGGGGCAGCAAGTTACGATTCCCGATTTTTGGATAGGTGAAACGCTTGTTACGCAAGAACTTTGGGAAGCCGTTTTGGGAGAGAATCCTTCACGTTTTAAAAGCCGAAGAAGACCTGTGGATTCAGTTTCTTGGTATAAGATACAAAGAGAGTTTTTGCCTGCTTTGAATAAGTTAGCCAAACAAAATAATTCGCCTTTTCAGTATCAGCTGCCTTCCGAACCTTGCTGGGAGTATGCGGCAAGTGCAGGAGAAAGTTTCGAGTATGCAGGCTCTGACGATTTGCATCAGGTGGGTTGGTATAGTCGAAATTCGCATTTTCAAACTAAGCCCGTCAAACTCAAAAAGCCCAATGCTTGGGGCTTGTATGATATGAGTGGCAATCTTTTTGAATGGACAAATACACGCTATCATCAAAACTCTTGTGAGGATTATATTGAGGCTATAGCTACTGTAAAAGAAAATGATAAGATTGTTTTGCGTGGTGGTTCGTGGAGCTTTGATTCTGATTACTGTTGTTCTGCCAACCGTAACGGGTATATTCCTTCAAATGGGAGTTTCAGCGACGGGTTTCGTTTTTCCTCAATCCGTAATGCTCTGTTCTCTTAACCTTTTACCCTTTGCAGGGCAGCGTAGCTGCCGCCTTTTGGTTTTTGTATTTTACCTTCTTTTGGCTTTTGGGGGCTTGGGGGCGTTAGCCCCCAAATTTTTCAACCGTCGTCGAGGGCGTTGCCCGTCGACGAGGTTTTTCAAACCACAAACACGCGCCTCGGCGACGGCTTTAGCCTCGCCGACGGCTCTAAATCGCCTCTTCCAGACGCTGCAATCTGACCAAATCGCTGTATTTTCCGCCTTTTTGGAGCAGTTCTTCGTGTTTTCCTTTTTCCAAAATGCTGCCTTTTTCTAAGACATAAATAAAATCAGCCTTTTGAATGGTTGCCAAACGGTGCGCAATGATAAGGGTGGTGCGCTCTTTCATCAGTTTTTCTAAGGCTTCCTGTACCAAGTGTTCCGATTCGGCATCTAAGGAGCTGGTGGCTTCATCTAAGATAAGCAGGGCAGGGTTTTTCAAAATGGCACGCGCAATAGCGATACGCTGCCGCTGTCCGCCTGAAAGCTTCACGCCGCGCTCGCCTACCAGCGTGTCCCATTTTTGGGGAAACTGCTCTATAAACTGCCAAGCATTGGCTTTTTGGGCGGCTTCTATGATTTCTTCGTCTGTGGCATCAGGTTTGCCGTAGGCGATATTTTCTTTAATCGTACCCCCAAAAAGGATAACTTCTTGTGGTACAATTCCTATTTTGCTTCTATAATCGTTTAAATTATAAGCGTCATAATCCAGACCATCTACTTCTATCTGACCGCTACCCAACGTTTTGAGGTCGTAGAAACGCAAGAGTAGTTGGATAATGGTAGATTTTCCTGCGCCACTATGTCCTACTAAGGCTACTTTTTCACCTGCCTTGATTTGCAGCGAAAGGTCGTTCAGAACCTGCACATCGGGGCGTGTGGGGTAGCTAAAACAGACGTTTTTAAAGGCTATATCGCCTTGCATTTGGATAGGGGCGGCTTGCTCTTTTTGTGGTTCTTGGTCTTGGTTCAAAATTTCTAAGATGCGCTCGGAAGCACCCAAAGCCTTCTGTATTTCACCATAAAGGCTACCCAAACCGCCTATCGAGCCGCCAATAAACATGGTATAGATGATAAAGGAGGTAAGGTCGCCAATTTTGAGCGTGCCATCGGCTACTAAGGTTGTGCCATACCAAAGTACCGCTACAATGCTTCCAAAGATGGTAAAAAGAATGAAGGAAACGAAAAGCCCTCTGAAAGTTGCGCCTTTTAAAGCCGTCTGTACTACCTTTTGTTGTAGGTACTGATAGCGTCCTACCTCGAAAAGTTCGTTGGTAAAGGCTTTCACTACGCTAATAGCTTGTAGGGTTTCTTCTACGATAATATTCGATTCTGCTAATTGGTCTTGGGTCTGTTTGGATAGCTTTCGGATAAAGCGTCCGAAAAACATAGCCGCAATGACCAAAACAGGCACGATGGAGAGCATAAAAAGGGTTAGTTTTGGCGATTTTACAAAAAGCAAACTAATTCCTACTACCAACGTGATAAGTTGGCGCACAAATTCGGCAAGCGTAACCGAAAAAGTATCCTGCAAGAGTGAAACATCGGCAGTAATTCGGCTTAGGAGTTCCCCTGAACGGCGTGCGTCGTAGAACGCCATGGGCAGTTGCATGTATTTCTGAAAGAGGCTTTTTCTGATATCTGCCATCGAGCGTTCGCTTACTTGGGCGAAAAAATAGACCCGCAAAAAAGAAAAGACCGTTTGCACCACAAGTACGCCCACTAAGGAAAAAGCCAAGTTATCGATGCCCTGCACTACCCAGTCGTTTTTGCCCAAAGAGTCGTCTATGAGCCTACCTGTGAGTTCGGGAAAGGCTAACAAGACCGAACTTGAAAGGAAAAGACAGACCATGCCCAAGATAAAATAGCCTTGATAGGGGCGCATAAAGCGATAAATTTTGAGCAGCTGCGAAAGGGTCTCTTTATTGAGAGGCGTTTTGGGGAGTTCGCGCTCGTCGGAGTCGGCTCCTCGATGGTTTCTTCTCATTGGGATTGTATTTGCCAGAAGGATTTTTTAATGCGCAAAGGTAAGGCATCGAGGGCAAAATCGCAAAAAAGATTTGAAAAAAGAAAAAAAATTAGTTGTTTAAAAAAATTATATCGCCCCTCTCTATTCTGTATCGATAGCCCAGAATCGTGAATATCTTGCCTTCTTGTTGCCAAATTTGTTCGCTTAGGTCGTCTTCTAAGGTATGGAAAGAGCCTTTGGTTTCGATGGCAATGTCGAGGTAGTCGCGATTGACGGGTTTGAAAGGCGTAACGCCACAGAGAATGACGCGCACAGGCACTTTTCGTTGTTTGAGCAGCGGCAGCAAATACGAATCCCAAGGGCTTTCCCAATGGTCGGCTATCAAGATAACTTGTTTGGTGTCTGGATAGGCATCTAAGCCATGCAAAATTGCTTCGATGACATTTTCTACGTGTGCGCCTTCTTGCATGCCTTCCAATAGACGCTCGAAAATGACATCAAAGTTGTTGTTTCTGACCAGCACCATGCCTGTTTTGTCTTGTTGTTTTTTTAGCAACCTTTCACGCCGTTTTTTCCTTCTCGGATAGATAGGAAAGTAGGAAAAAAGGTCGTCATCATTAAAAAATACAAACTTTTTGTAGGGATTAGTTTGGATATTCATATTGAGCCAAAGCACCAAACCTGCCATATAGGGACTCATGCTGCCCGTAACGTCGGCTACAATAAGGGTATTTTTGCTGCTCCACTGGTGGTTGTTTCGATTAAAAATATTAAAAACGGTAGAATCCGTTAATAAAATTTCTCCCTTTACAATTTTTTTCAAATAGTTCATTTCCTCTTCCACAGTTGGAAGGGGTAGGTAAGTAACGACAAAACCCTGCGCATAGGTTAGGTAGTCGCTGCAATCGCCCAGGGTGAGCTGCTCTATTTGTCCCCAAGTGATGCTTTGAAAAGTAAAGTAGTAGGGCGCAAGGCGATACAATTCTGCAAGTCTTTTCTGATTGCGCGTGTGTGTCCATTTGGCTTGCAGGGTGGCATCTTCTGTCTGACGGGGGCAGTTGGTATAAATTAGGGTAATGTTTAAAATGGTGTACCTTTTTAAATAGTCAATAATTTCAGGATTGGTAATTCTGCCTGTTAGGGGGTCAGTTTGAATAAAGAGTTGATTAGAGTCTAATTTATGAAACACATATTTTCCCAAAACTGCACTTTGAGGGGTTTGAAGCTCGAAAGAACCCTTATCCAAAATGGTAGCCTTTTTAGACCGCCTCGCAAAATTTTTTTTAGGGTTTGATTGCGCCAAAAGGATACTATCTTCTAAAAACAGACTACCGCCCAAGAGCAGGAAAGTACCCAAAATGAAAACACAAGTAGGTTTGAAAGGAAAAAGGAAAATATGAAAAAAAACATAAAATATTAGACGCATTGGCATACAAAATAAATTGATAGGTGAGAAATCGTTTGCTACTGACTCATTAAGACGAATATAAACAAAAAAAGCGTACAAAAAAATACTATAATAAGGAAAATCCCTTAGTTTGACAAACTTTTTTATCAGAAGCGCATTTTATTTTTTCAGTAGGGTTGAGTTCCAAAAATTATTGTTCAAGGTAGGGATAAGACAATGCCTTGCCCGCAGCAAGATTGAAATAAAAGAGCGTTTTCAGACCCAAAAAATGGCTTCAATCCAAACTTTATTTTGTTTCAAATCCGAAAAGAGAAGGCTTTGCATAAGGCTTAATAGCGTTGCCATTTTACTGTTTTGGGTTGGGAATAAGACAAAGAAGCTACCTCGATTTTTACAAAAACCTTGTATCTTTGAACCTGACTTGACTTTGACCCAAATAGGTTTTTGCCCCGAATTTTACTCTGAATCTTACTCTGAATCTTAGTGATGTGAAATTCTAAAAGTTAGGTTCAAATGTAGGCACAAGGCATTGACTTGTCCTATGCCCCAAACCCTAAGGGTCTTGAAGACCCTTAGGGTTTAAGTCCAAATTTTATTTCGTGTCAAATTTGACAAAATTTTGACAAAACAAGGCTTTCCACAGAACTTAACATTACTACCATGAATCCTACCTTTTTGTCTGCTTCTTTCGCCTTTTTAGATGATTTAAAAAACAACAATCATAGAGAATGGTTTGCACAGCAGCGCGAGCGTTATGAAGCCCTACGGCATAATTATTTGGCATTAGCCGAATCGATGCTTGTGCCAATGCAGGCATTTGATGCAACTTTGGAGGGCTTATCTGCCAAAAATTGCATCTTTCGCATCAATCGTGATGTGCGCTTTTCGGCGGATAAGTCGCCTTACAAAACCTACTTAGGTTTCGGATTTGCACCCTACAACCGAAAAAAAGAGTTGGCAATTTATTACACACACATCGAGCGTGGGCTTTCCTTTGCAGGGGGCGGTTTGTATCAGCCAGCGGCGGAAATTGTAAAAAAAATAAGGCAGGAAATAGATTATCATACGGCGGAGTTTTTTGAAATTGTGCAGAACCCCGAATTTGTCGCTACTTTTGGGGATTTAGACCGCGAGGAAGGGCAGTATCTCAAAACGCAACCGAAGGGATACGACAAAAATCACCCTGCCTTGAAGTATCTCCAACTGAAAAGTTTTACAGCTCTGCGCCCTTTTTCGGATAAAGAGGTATTACAAGCCGATTTTGTAGAAAAAAGTGTAGCGGCGATGCGTGCCTTGCAGCCACTTTTGCAGTTTCTCAATCGCGCCATCAGCGAATGAGAGTAGATTGAAAAGTGCGAGGCAGGCGATTTTCTTTCTCCATTTTGGCAAGTTGGGTACGCATTTTTTTACTATCTTTGCGCTTTCTATCAGCAACCCCATTTCTATCTCATTTCCTTAAAATTTCGTCTTTCTTATGCTAACTGTTGCAAATGTAGCCATTCAATTTGGCAAAAGGGTTCTATTTGATGAAGTCAATCTCAAATTTACACCCGGAAATTGTTATGGTGTGATTGGTGCGAATGGCGCAGGCAAATCTACCTTTCTCAAAATCCTTTCGGGCGAATTAGACCCTACCCGTGGCACAATCAGTCTGGATACAGGCGCACGTATGGCAGTATTGAAGCAAAACCACTTCGAATTTGACACCTGCACCGTCCTCAATACCGTCTTGATGGGACACAAAACCCTTTGGGATTTGATGCAGGAAAAAGATGCCATCTACCTCAAACCCGACTTTTCAGAAGAAGACGGACTTCGCGCTTCCGAGTTAGAAGGGCAGTTTGCCGAGATGAATGGCTGGACAGCAGAAAGTGATGCCGCAGAACTTTTAAGTGGATTGGGCATTGGCGAAGAAAATCACCACAAGCCCATGAGCGAAATGAGTGGAAATGAAAAAGTGCGCGTGCTTTTGGCGCAGGCACTTTTTGGAAACCCTGATGTACTCCTTTTAGACGAACCTACCAACGACCTCGACATCGAAACGGTCATGTGGCTCGAAAACTTTTTAGCAGACTTTAAAAATACCGTTATCGTTGTTTCGCACGATAGACACTTTTTAGATGCCGTCTGTACGCATATCGTAGATGTAGACCATGGCAAAATCAATTTCCATGCAGGAAACTACTCTTTTTGGTATGAAAGTAGCCAAATCGCTGCCCGTCAGCGAAGCGACAAAAACAAGAAAGTAGAAGAAAAGCGCAAAGAATTGCAAGAATTTATCGAGCGTTTTTCTGCCAACGCCTCTAAATCTAAACAAGCCACAAGCCGCAAGAAACTCTTAGAAAAACTCAATGTAGATGACATTCAGCCCTCCACACGCCGCTACCCTGGTATCGTCTTTGAGCAGGAAAGAGAGGCAGGCAATCAAATTCTCGAAGTCGAAAATCTGGCTGCCCAGACAGAAGAAGGCGAAATTTTATTCAAAAACGTCAATCTTTCCCTACAAAAAGGCGACAAAGTAACGGTGCTTTCCAAAAATAGCATGGCGATTACTGCCTTTTTTGAAGTTTTGATGGGAAACCGCACACCCCAAACAGGCGAATTTAGATGGGGCGTAACCATTACCTCCGCCTACCTGCCCAACGATAATAGCCCTTTCTTCGAGGGTGTGGATTTGAATTTGGTAGATTGGTTAAGACAATACACCAAAAATGACGAGGAAAAAGACGAAACCTTTGTACGTGGCTTTTTAGGACGCATGCTCTTTTCGGGCGAAGAGGCACTCAAAAAGGCAAAAGTGCTTTCGGGTGGCGAAAAAGTCCGTTGTATGCTTTCGCGTATGATGCTCAAAAAAGCAAACGTCTTAGTTTTGGACGAACCCACAAACCACTTAGACCTCGAATCGATTACGGCTTTCAATAACGCGCTCAAAAATTATCGAGGCACGTTGCTTTTTGCTTCGCACGACCATGCCTTTACCCAAACGCTTGCCAATCGCATCATAGAAATCACGCCCAACGGCATGATTGACCGCTATATGGAGTATGACGATTATATCGTGAGTGAGGAAATTAAGGCTTTGCGCCAAAAACTGTATGCAGGCGAACCTTCTTTTTCGTAGCCTCAAAATCTTGATAGGAGTAGAGAAAAAAGTAGCAAAAAAAGGTATCTGCCGCCCTACTTTTTTCTTTACTTTTTTTTCTTTTTCTTTGCAGCGCAGAGCCGAGCAGCCTAAAACCAAACAAGGTAGTTAGGCGAGCAGGCAAGCCCTCGAAGGGCTGCAAAGATAAAACATAATCTTCGTACATCTTTCGCACTCTTTTTTACTACAATTTTCGTATCATCATGGAAGAAGAAATTGAATTATACTTAGACGATGCTAAGGAAAACATGGAAAAAGCTATCAAACACACGATAGCTGAATTTGCCAAAATCCGTGCAGGCAGAGCTACGCCTGCTATGTTAGATGGTTTAGCCGTTGAGTATTATGGCTCGATGTCGCCTTTGCATCAAGTAGCGAGCATCGTTGCCCCCGACCCGCGCTCCATTGTCATCAAGCCTTGGGAAAAAAACATGGTAGCCGCCATTACAAAGGTTTTGCGTGAGAGCAATTTGGGGCTAAATCCCATTGCCGAAGCCGATTTGGTGCGCCTCAATATTCCGCCGCTATCAGGCGAGCGTCGTCAGGAGTTGGTAAGAAAAGCCAAAGGCGAAGCCGAAGAGGGGAAAATTCGCGTCCGAGCGGCGCGAAAATCTGCCAACGACGGCTTGAAAGCCCTTCAAAATGAGGGCGCACCCGAAGATGCCGTCCGACGTGCCGAAGAAAAAGTACAGGCTTTTACCGACCAATACATTAAAAAAATTGATGAGCTTTTAGAAGTGAAAGAAAAAGACATCATGACCGTATAAGCCCTTCAAATGGCGTTGTTACAGCGGTCAGAATGTCAAAAAACGGGGTCTTGTGCTTCGCGCAAACCTGCTGAACCCCCACCCTGCCCTCCCCCCATTATGGGAAGGTTCGAAATACAAATCATTTTTTTGCATAAATGCAAAAAAATGATACCGCATAAAAGCCCCTCCCTTTGGGGCAGTGATGTTAAATTCTAAAAATCAGGTGCAAATGTAGGGATAAGGCATGCCTTGTCCTATGCCCCAAACCCTAAGGGTCTTCAAGACCCTTAGGGTTTAGTCCAAATTCTATTTCGTTTCAAATTTGACCAAACAAGTTTTTTTACAGAACTTAACATTACTGCCCTATGGGGAGGGTTTGAAAACCAAATCACTTTTTTATGCTCGCATAAAAAAATGATACCGAATAGAAGCCCCTCCCTTTGGGGGAGGGGTTTGGGGTGGGGTGCATTTAAGACTTTTTCGCCGTTGTTTGTATCCGACAAACGACCAAAAACCTGTCAAAAGTTGTTTTTACGATAAAAATAATATGCAAAAACCCTCTACGCCAAGTGGCACACGCGACTTTTCACCTGCACAGGTGAGCAAACGCGATTACCTTTTCGAAACCATCAAGACCGTCTTTAAAAAATACGGATACTTGCCCATCGAAACGCCAGCGATGGAAAACCTTAGCACCCTTTCGGGCAAATATGGTGAGGAAGGCGACCAGCTTCTTTTCCGAATCCTCAATTCGGGCGATTATCTCAAAAAAGTAACAGAACTATCTGATTACAAGCATTTTACGACGCAAATTTCAGAAAAGGGATTGCGATATGATTTAACTGTTCCCTTTGCGCGTTATGTTGTAACACACCAAAACGAGCTAACTTTTCCTTTTCGCCGCTATCAAATTCAACCTGTTTGGCGTGCCGATAGACCGCAGAAGGGGCGTTATCGTGAATTTTATCAGTGTGATGCTGATGTCGTGGGTGCAGATTCGCTGCTCAACGAAGCCGAACTTTTAGAGATGGCAGATGAGATTTATGCAAAATTAGGTCTGAAAGTAGTTGTTAAAATAAATAGCCGCAAAGTTTTACAAGGGTTGGCGCAAAAAGTAGGGCAGCCTGATAAGATGGTCGATATCACCGTAGCGATTGACAAATTAGACAAAATCGGTTGGGAAGGCGTAGAAAAGGAGTTGGCAAAGCGCGAAATTACACCAGAGGGAATCGCGCAAATCCAAAATTTTATAGAACACGCCCAAGATTTGCCTTTCCTACAAGACTTCTTTGCAGGGATAGACGTGGCGGCACAGGGTCTGGCAGAGGTAGAAACCGTTTTTACTGCCCTAAAAGAAATTGAACTAACCAATAAAATAGAATTTGATGCAACCTTAGCGCGTGGTTTGGGCTATTATACGGGCTGCATCTTCGAGGTCAAATCTTTGGAAGCGCAAATGGGCAGTATCGGCGGCGGCGGCAGATACGACGACCTAACGGGTATTTTCGGTATGAAAGGGTATTCGGGCGTGGGCATTTCTTTTGGCGTGGAGCGCATTTACGACATTATGGAAGAATTACAACTTTTTCCTGCCGAAGCCATAGAAAGTACGCAAATAATGGTTTTAGGATTTGATGAAAAAGCACGTCTTTTTGCGATACCTTTGCTTAGAAAATTGAGAGAGGCAGGTATCAGAGCCGAACTTTATACCGAGAACAAAAAAATTCAGAAGCAGTTGGATTATGTCAATAAACGGCAAATCCGCTACGCCCTTTTGATAGGCGAAAACGAAATGCAAAATCAAGTTTATACCCTCAAAGACATGCAGGCGAGCGAACAGCATACGCTTGATGTGGCGCAAATTATAGCAAAATTGACGGCAAATTAAGCTATCATAAAAATAAAAAATTATATTTTGCATTAAAAATATACTCAAAACCGTATCATTGATAAAATTCGGCATCTTGTCAATGTTGCGGTTTTTTTGTATCTTAGCGCACCCAAAAATGAGCGGCGACTTCAAGCCCTTCGCTTGCGCCTCTTTGGTAGGGCGTAAAAAATAGCAATCCTATTTTGATACTATCCAAACTACTATGAGAGAAATCGTTAACTGGTTAGGTATGAAGCTCTTTACGCGCCGCCTGCAACGCATCGAAAACTTTATGCGCTATCCTTTGGAAACGCAGGAGCGCGTTTTTCAGTATTTGGTAGGGGCAGCGCGTGATACCGTTTTCGGTAAAAAATATGAGTTTTCCCCCACTATGTCGTTGGCGTTGTTTCAGAAGCGCGTTCCTTTGGTTACTTACGAGGAATTTTACCCCTACATTGAGCGCAGTTTGAGGGGGGAGGCTAATTTGCTGTGGCATACGCCCCAAATTGGGTTTGCCAAATCTTCGGGTACTACCAATTCGCGAAGCAAGTACATTCCTATCACAAAAGAATCCTTAGAAAATGCACACTATGAGGCAGGAAAAGATATGCTTGCTATTTATACTAATAACTATCCTGAAAGCAAACTTTTTACGGGGAAAGGATTAGCCGTAGGCGGTTCTTTGCAGCCTAACCCAATAACAGGCGAAAAAAATTGTGGTGATGTGTCGGCTTTGATTATGAAAAATTTGCCCATTTGGGCGGAATACATGCGCACCCCTACCCTCGAAATCGCCCTTATGGAGCAGTGGGAGGAAAAAATAGAGGTCATGGCAAGAGCTGTCGCGCAGGAAAATGTTACGAGCATACAAGGCGTTCCTACTTGGACAATTTTTTTAATAAAAAAAGTATTAGAAATTACAGGAAAAAAATCTATCTTAGAAGTTTGGCAAAATTTGGAATGTTTTTTCCATGGAGCGGTAGCCTTCGAGCCGTATCGTAGTTTTTTTCAGGAGCTAATTCCTTCGCCACAGATGAATTATATGGAAGTCTATAATGCGTCCGAAGGTTTTTTTGCCTTGCAAGACCAAACTAATAGTTCAGATTTATTACTGCTATTAGATTCTGGCGTGTTTTATGAATTTATCCCTATGGAGGAATGGGACAAGGCAGAGCCGCGCACCCTTACCTTAGACGAAGTAGAGTTGGATAAAAATTACGCGGTTGTTATTTCTACAAATGGCGGACTTTGGCGGTATAAAATTGGGGATACGGTTCGTTTTACAAATCTTTTTCCGTTTCGCATCAGAATTACAGGCAGAACCAAGCATTTTATCAACGCCTTCGGAGAGGAAATTGTGGTAGAAAATGCCGACGAAGCCTTAGCCGAAGCCTGCCGCCAGACAGGTGCGCGACTCAAAGAATACACTGCCGCGCCCGTCTATTTCCAACACCTCGAAGAGGCTACCCAAACACAAAAGGGAGGGCATCAGTGGCTTGTAGAATTTGAAAAAGAACCCGATAATTTAGATAAATTTGTTTATCATTTAGACCAACACCTGCGAAAAATCAACTCTGACTATGATGCCAAGCGCACTGCCGACCTTGCCCTTGTGCTGCCCAAAGTGCAGGTGCTGCCCGCCCAAACCTTCTTTAATTGGCTCAAAAGCAAGGGAAAAGTAGGCGGACAAAATAAAGTGCCGCGTTTGAGCAACACACGCGAATACGTCGAGAGTATTTTAGCCCTTGTAGAGGGCGGAGAAAAAAAATAAAAAGAGAAAACTAAAAAAAACTAAAAGGTGGTGAGATAAAACAAAAATTATCTTATTATCTTTTGTATAAAAAATACGAACATGGTAGAAATTCAAGAAAATGTTTCTCTTTTGCCTTACAATACCTTTCAGATAGAGGCAAAGGCACGCTATTTTGCAGAAATCAATCGCAAAGAGGAGCTTTTTTGGCTTTTTGCACAGAAAGAGGCGGCTTATTCAACTTTGCCCCTTGTTGTGTTGGGCGGCGGCAGTAATTTGCTTTTGGCAAAAAAAGCACAAGCCAACGAAACTGTGGTATATCCTAATTTGTTTCTTAAAATGAACATTTTAGGAAAAGAAATCCTAACACAAGACGAGGATTCTGTCTTGGTGCGTGTAGGAGCGGGCGAAAATTGGCATCATTTTGTCGAGTTTGCTGTGGAGCAGGGTTGGGCAGGCATCGAAAATTTAGCCCTCATTTATGGCACTGTGGGGGCTGCACCGCTGCAAAATATTGGCGCGTATGGCGTGGAAATCAAAGAAACGTTGGTAGAAGTCGAGGCTTTTGAGATAGAAAGTCAGAAAGTAAAATGTTTTTCTAATCAAGATTGTCAGTTTGGCTATCGTGATAGCATTTTTAAAAGAGAGGCGAAAGGAAAATATCTCATTCTTTCAGTGGTTTTTCGCCTCCATAAAAAGCCAAATTTCCGCTTGGAATATGGTGCAATTCAGGAAGAATTAAAAAAAGAAAATCAATCTGACCCTGATTCGCTTACCTTAAAAGCCGTTAGTCAGGCAGTTATGCGCATACGAAATAGCAAATTGCCAAACCCTGCCGAAATTGGAAATGGCGGAAGTTTTTTTAAAAATCCCGAAATTTCACAAGAGGTATTCCAAAAAATAATCAAAAAATTTCCTGACTTGGTTTCCTATCCTACTGAAAACGGTCGAAAAGTTGCCGCAGGTTGGCTCATCGAACAGGCTGGTTGGAAGGGCAAGCGCGTAGGGCAGGTTGGTACTTATCCCAAACAGGCTCTTATTTTAGTGAATTGGGGGGGCGCAAAAGGTGCGGACATTTGGGAATTTGCTACCCAAATCCAAAAAGCCGTCTTTGAAAAATTTGAAATTTGGTTAGAACCTGAAATTAACGTACTAACTTAGCGAAATTCTAAAACACCTAAATATGATAAAAACTTACTTGCGTACTTTTATAGCCAAAATAAGAGATACTTGGGGCTATTTTTCCAAACTCAACGGAAAAAAGGTCTGGAATATGGCGAAAGTTTTGCTTAGTTTTTATCGGGCGCGATGGAATAAAAAAGGCGAGATTTGGGGCTACCCTATTAGCCTTTCTTTCGAGCCTACTACGGCTTGTAATCTCAAATGTCCGCACTGTCCCAGCGGATTGCGAGCTTTTTCGCGTCCGACGGGCAAGGCTAAAAGTTCGCTTTTCGAGCAAATTCTGGACGAGGTGAGCGATACACTCACCTACCTTATTTTCTATTTTCAGGGCGAACCTTACTTGCATCAGGATTTTTTAAAATGGGTAGAAATGGCACATCAAAAAAGCATTTATACCGCCACTTCTACCAACGGACACTATTTTTCGCCACAGATTGCCGAGCAGACCGTTTTATCGGGTTTGGATAGGGTCATCGTTTCGATTGATGGGGCAGCGCAAGAAAGCTATGAAAAATATAGAATTGGCGGCAATTTGGAAAAAGTAAAACAAGGTTTGCAGCATTTAAAAGAAGCGAAATTGCGACATAAAAGCAGAACGCCTTTCGTTATGTTACAATTTATTGTTTTCAAACACAACCAACATGAGGTAGCGGCTATCAAAAAAATGGGGCGCGATTTAGGCGTAGATGAAGTTGTGATAAAAACTGCACAAATTTATGACTATGAAAATGCCGCTGATTTTATACCTGATAAAACCGATTGGGCGCGATATAAGCGCGATAAAGATGGAAAATTTGCTTTTAAAAACAAACTATTTAATCATTGTTGGCGCATGTGGCATTCCTGCGTCCTTACCTTCGACGGGCGCGTTGTGCCTTGTTGTTTTGATAAAGATGCGCATTATACTTTGGGTAAGATTGGGGAAAGTGGGTTTAAAAATATATGGAAAAGCCCTGATTATCAAGCATTTAGAAGGCAACTTTTTACCAAGCGCAAGGAAATAGACATCTGTACCAACTGTTCAGAAGGTACAAAAGTTTGGATATAAAATTTCCTAATTTTTAAATAAGTGTTAGTTTTTTGTTTACCTCCAAAGCCATTGCTTCCTGCGAAAGTTTTACTTTCATATTTTTTACATAATCTACAATTTCATCTAAATAACGGTTCATATCGCTACGTGTAGCATAGGTATAGACCAAATAAACGCGCTCGCCCACTAAACCTACTTCTTCGCTGTTCCAAACGCCTTTGGCTTCGGTGCTGGTTGCGCCGCCGAAGCGTTCGGCTAAAAAGTTAAGCGTCTTTTCTACATATTCCGAAGTATCCACTTCCATATCCACATCTACGGTCGTGGGAATGTAAAGTCCGATTTGATTGGTGCGTTCTAAACGGTCGAAGATATTGGAGAGTGGCTCTGCTAAGGCTTCGGGGAGCTTAAAATTTTGCTGTTCGGAAGCTGCAATGAGGTTGAGATTGGGGAAATAGGGAATTTCAAAGTCAATATCTTTATCAAAACTTACATCTTGAAATTCAGACTTACTTCTATTTACTAAGGTAAAAATGGTAACCTCGTCTAAGCGCACGTACTTTTTTAGTTGCTTTTGCAATCGCTCACTTTCATGCCAATCTTCGCTCAAAGGAGGAAAAATAATTAAAATTTGATTGACGTAATCCAACATCATGGCAATGTTTTCATCAATTTGTGCATTGCCTTGTAAATTAATGACCAAATAGTTGTAATCGTTCAAGAGCGAATCTAAAAGTAGGGTAGTACGCGCGGCGGCAGGCAGCAGATTGTCCTGCTGTGAAAGTAAGATGTCGTAGCCTGTATTGTGCTTGTAGATATTGCCTCTTTGTTTGATGTTGAGGTCTGCCATAATTTGTTGGGGGGTAGGATATTCGGCATAAACAGTAGGCATTTCTGTTTTTTCGTAAATAATCTTACATAGGGCATTGCCCAAAGTTGTACCGCCACTATCGGCACAGAGATTAAAAATAAGAATGACTTTTGAATTTCTATTTCCCCTACTTTGTCGTCTGTTTGATTCTACTAAATATTTACCCAACATTTTTGCCAACTCTATCGCAATGCTGGGGTAGCTTTGCAACATATCCAAAAAATCGCCCCTGCGAATGACCAGCACATCTACATCACTAAGGGCGGCAACGGTAGCCGAGCGCGGCTGATTTTCCAAAATGCCCACTTCGCCAAAGGTATTGCCCGGCATCAGATAGGCAAAAATCTGTTCCTTATCCTGACTAATTACTTTTTTAACGACTACAATGCCATTGATGATAATAAAAAGACTATCACTTGGTTTGCCCTGCCAAACAATCGTTTCACTGGGAAAAAACTGGCGAATTTTCGACTTAGTAGCAATTTCTTGTAGGGCATTTTCAGGCAAGCCTTGAAAAAGCGAAGTACCGCGTAGGGCTTTTATCTTATTTTGTCTTTCAGATTTCATAGAATAGTTTGGATAGGAAATAAAAGAGGGGCAGGCGAACTTGCCGCCTGAAAGATGCTAAAAAAAAAGCAAAGCCCCAAATTTTAGCGACTTGGGGGCGCAGTTTATGGCGAAGATGAGGCTTGAAGCGATTTTTTGCATTTTCATAGCTTGCACCTTCAAAAGGGCAGCCCTTGGCGAAGTTTTTTCTTGAAATAAGAGGCGAAAGACAACAAAAAAGGGCTGCCTTTTGGCTCACCCACCTACGCAATCGCGCAAATTTTCCACAAGTCCCGCCCAAAGTTGTTTGAGTGAGTCGTCGTTATCCATATCGGAATAATCAACCACAGTAAGGAAGGTAGATTCGGTAAATTCGTTGTAGCTAAGGCGAAATTCTAAATAGGCTTGTTCTTGGCGTGGCAATTCGGTTTCACTTTGAAACTGATAGCGCACCGATTGATTGACGCGCTGCGAAACCGTTTTGGCGTAGTGTGATTGGTTGTCCCAAACGATTTCGAAAATTTTGCCGTCTTTGCCGTCCAAAATTTTCACCTCCTCGGCAAACCACTCCTGCAAGCCTTGTGGCGTAGATAGGTAGGGGTAGAGTATGCGCGGCGAAGCCTTAATTTCGTATTCGGCAGAGAATTTGTACTTGGGCATACGATTTTTTTTGGGTTGAATGTTCTTGACTTTCAAAGATATAAATTAAATCGCAAAAAAAAACGCAAAAAAAATTTGGAACGAAAAAAAAAACGCCCTACCTTTGCATCGCAATTCAGACGGAAGGCAAGACAATGCTTAAAGACTCAAATATCGCGCTACTTTTTACTGCTTCCCAAAAAAACAAGGAAAAAGAAAAAAAGTTAGAAAAAATCGGATAAATTCCGAAAAAAAAGAGAAAATAAAACAAAAAAGCGCGAAAAAATTTGTAGTTCTAAAAAAAAGTCGTACCTTTGCAAAACCTTTTGGCGAGGTAGCTCAGTTGGTTAGAGCGCAGCACTCATAATGCTGAGGTCGAGAGTTCGAGCCTCTCCCTCGCTACAAAATAAGCCTCCTTAGCTCAGTTGGTAGAGCTACTGATTTGTAATCAGTAGGTCGGCGGTTCGAGTCCGTCAGGGGGCTCTTTTTTCTTGCAAGATAGTGTATAAGATAACCTGTAAGATAGAGAAAATCATAAAAAACCAAAACAACCTTTTTCAAGTATAAAAACTTGGAAAAGGTTTTTTTGTATCCTATAAATGCCTATCTTTGATTTTTTGCCCACTAAAAAATAACAAAAATGCACTTATTTTCGTTTTCGGCGCGGATTTTTTGCTTCTGCCTTTTGGCAGGCTCACTGTTTTTTTTGCCTGCTTGCAAGGCGCAAAAAAACAGTGAAAAAGAGGATTCTAAAAAAGTTTTAAAAAATGAATTAGATACAAAGATGACTTCACTGCTCGAAACCACTTGGGTACGTTCCCATGAAGACGATTTGCAAACAGAGGAAGGAGCGGCGCAGGCTTTTCGTGCCGAAGGGTATGATTTTCCGCCTTCACGCGGCAGGGAGAGTTTTCGTTTGGCACAAAATGGCGAGGTGCAGGCAAAGCGCATCGCACCCACAGACGGCTTGGCAGAATGGGCAGGCAGATGGCAACAAGCGACTGATACACAGGTATTTACGCTCGATTTCGCACCCTTGCAAGGGGGGCAAAAGCAGGTGTGGCGTTTTAAGGTTTGGAAACAAGATGAAAACGGTGTTTTATATTTGATGTTTTTACAAGATTAAATTTTAAGAATTGTTCTGTATCGTATTTTTAGATGCGAAGAAGCAAACTGTTCATAAAATCTAATAAAAAAAGAGCTAATTTTATTATAGCTAAAAAATATCCTAAGCGATTTTAGGCATGACATTACAATCTTTTTGGCAAAAAAGCAAGCAACTTAGTAAAAATCTGGGGCGCAGTGTGGCTTTGGGGAGTTATCGTTTGATTTTGTTGCTCACGCCGCTGGTGTATGGCAGTGTGCTGGTTGCGCCTGATAGTCTTTGGGTAGCTGCCTTTGTTGCTTTCTTCGCGCCTTTGTTTTGGGTCGGACATTTTTTGATGTTTCTTTTTTGGGTTTGGAAGCGCAACTATCGTTTTTTATATGCGTTACTTTTTGTGCTATTGGGCTTACCTTTTGTGTCAGCTACTGTCGGTTTTTTGGGTTATTTCAATTTTAGCACCGAAAAAGATAACAATGCGCTTGCACTGCTTTCTTACAATGTTTATACCTTCAATATTTATGATGAAGATTTGACCAAAAAAACGGCTAAAAAACAAATTAAATGGTTGCTCGAAGAAAAAAGCACTATCAAGTGCCTGCAAGAATTTTACCAACAGCCGCAAGATAGTATTTTTGATTTGATAGCAAAATTTGAAAAAAGCCACACGCCTTATCATTTTTTCAAGTCTAATGGCAGCCAACACAATCGCGGCGAATTTGGACTGGCGATTTTTTCGGCGTATCCGATTGTGGGAAAAGGAACAGTAGCCTTTCCTAATCGTACTTCTAATGGTGCAATTTATGCCGATTTAAAGGTTGGTAGCGATACGGTGCGCTGCTATAATGTGCATCTGCAATCGATGAAAATTGATGAAACACAGATAGAATTGCCCCAAAAACGCGCCGATTGGGAAAATAGCGAACTTTGGGAAAAGCTATGGTATCGTGCAGGTCGTCCCTTCAAAAAGGGAGCGATAGAGCGCGGTAGGCAGGTGGCTTTTCTCAAACAACATATCGAAGCCTCGCCCTATCCTGTGCTGCTTTGTGGCGATATGAATGATTTGCCTTATAGTTATACTTATTTTTCTTTTTGGCAATCGCTATCGTCTGCCTTCGAGAGAAGGGGTAGAGGATTGGGCTTTTCTTATCGCGGAGAGCGGCTTTTCTTTCTAAGAATAGACCATATTTTTTACGATTTTGGAAAAATGCCTTATACGCTCTCTACTTTTGAAACGCTTTCGGATATATCTTATTCCGACCATTATCCGATTAAAGCAACTTTTGAACCTAAAAAAAAGTAAGCATTAAAAAATAAAACCATTCAAACCACATAGAGCCTAAAAAAATACGCGCCTATCTGGTTTGAATGAGGAATCTTTTTAAGCCAAATCTTGTGCTTTTTCTATCATCTCTGCCAAATCCAAGACGCGGACTTTATTTTCTTTGTTAAAATGTTTCACGCCGTCCGACATCATCGTCATGCAGAAAGGGCAGGCAACAGCCACTACGCTGGAAGCCGTTTGCAGGGCATCTTCGGCGCGTTGGATATTGATGTCTTTATTGCCTTTTTCGGGTTCTTTAAACATTTGCGCTCCGCCTGCGCCACAGCAGAGTCCGCGCTTTTTGTTGCGGTGCATTTCGGCAAGTTCGGCATCTAATTTTTCCAAGAGGGCGCGTGGGGCTTCGTAAATGTCGTTTGCTCTGCCCAAATAGCAGGAATCGTGGTAGGTGATGCGTTTGCCCTTAAATTCGTTGGCATCACTAAGGCGCACTTTACCCTCGTCTAAAAGTTGTTGGAGGTAGGTAGAATGGTGCAAAACTTTGTAGTTGCCGCCCAAAGAGGGGTACTCGTTTTTGAGCGTATTGAAGCAGTGGGGGCAAGCCGTTACAATCGTCTTGATTTGGTAGCCATCTAAAACGCCGATATTCATCAGGGCTTGGGCTTGGAAGGTAAATTCGTCGCCTGCGCGTTTGGCGGGGTCGCCTGTGCAGGTTTCCTCGTTGCCCAAAACGGCAAAATCAATGTTGGCACGATTCAAGATGCGCACCATAGCACGTGTTACGGCTTTGTAGCGGTCGTCGTAAGAACCTGCACAGCCTACCCAAAACAAAACTTCGGGGCTTCTGCCTTCGGCAGCTAATTCCGCCACTGTCGGCACTTTAATAGTTTCAGACATAGATTGATTTTATTTTGTATATGAGATATTCTTTTTGCAGTATATAAAAAGTGTTTGCGCTTGTCGGCTTTTCGCTTTTTTGTAGAAGACCGACAAAAGTAGTAAAAAGTTTTGGCTTAGGCGCAATTTCCTTTAAAAATATTCGGCTTGCATACTTTTTGGGCTGCCAAAAAATTAACGTTTTTTGTAAGTTTTCGCTTATCGCGCCTACTTCTAAGAAAACGCTTTTAAAGGTTGTCTTAGGAATTTCCGAAGAGGGCTTATTTCTTTTCTCTAAATTTTTCCAGATGGATACTATCATTCACGATTTGACAGGTTGGATACACTTTGTGGCGGGCTGTTTGGCTCTTGTTTCAGGTACTTACGTTGTTTTGGCTACAAAAGGGACGAAGTTGCACAGAAAAATGGGTTATGGCTACGTTCTTTCTATGCTTGTTCTGATTGTATCGGGCTTTATGATTTACCGCCTTTTTAAGGGCTTTGGTATCTTTCATTACTTTAATCTTTTAGCTCTCCTTTCTTTAAGTGTGGGTATGATTCCTATTCTACTAAAAAAACCAATTCAAACATGGAAATACTTGCATTTCTCTTTTATGTATTGGTCTGTGATGGGTTTGTATGCGGCTTTTGTCGCTGAAATGCTAACGCGAATCCCGAAAACGCCTTTTTTTGGCATGGTGGGCGCGGCTACGGCGGCAGTTATGATGGTGGGCGGCATTTTTTTTGGCATCAACAAAGCCAAATGGCGAAAGGCTTTTGCTAATTTTAAGTAGCTTTTTCTAATGTTGTTCCACTTTTTTGCGCTCTGCCTTTTTGTTGGGTATCGCTTTCGTTTCGCTCGAAGGCGCGTTTAAAGGTAGTGGTGTTAAGCTCTAAAAATTATTCGTCAATTTCGGAAAGGGCAACATCTTTTCCGAAATTGGATTGAAATAAAACGCGGCGTTGAGTTCTAAAATAGGGTTTAAGTCAAATTTTATCCTATCTAAAATTTGAGCCGAAATTTTAAAATGCAACGTTTTTACAGAACCTAACACCACTACGCTCAAACAAGCATAAAAGGGAGAAGCAAGCATTTTGCGCTGCCTCTATTAGACCAAAAACATCAAATAATAAACCCCTGCGCCTGCTACATAGCTTATCAGGGCTAAAAACGACACCTTTTTGACATACCATACAAAGTCTATCTTTTCCATGCCCATGACCGCCACACCTGCCGCCGAGCCGATAATAAGCAGGCTGCCACCTGTTCCTGCACAATAGGCTAAGAAAGTCCACATGCTGCTATCCATAGCAAAGGCTTCGAGCGAATACATGCCCTGAACGGCAGCCACCAACGGCACGTTATCTACCACTGCCGAAATTGCCCCAATTAGGAACATTGCCCAATGAATATCGGGTATGGCTTCTGAAAGCCAAGTGGCGCAGGCAGAGAGGATATGCGTTGATTCGAGGGCTGAAATTGCCAACAAAATCCCTAAAAAGAAAAGCACACTTGAAGCATCTACCTTTGAAAGGGCGTGTGCAACGGTGAAGGGCTTGCGTTCTTCTTCGTCTTTGTCCTTGTGTATGATTTCGGAGGCTATCCAAACCACGCCTAAGCCCAAGAGCATGCCCATGTAGGGCGGCAGATGGGTAAAGGTCTTGAAAATAGGTACGAAAAGCAACATGCCCAATCCCAAAAAGAGCATCACCGCACTGCCTTGTGGCAAAAGGGTCTGCGATTTGGTATCGGTAGTGAGCGCAATTCTATTTTTACGAAAATAGGCGAATTGCAGATAAAAAACAGGCACAAGCAGCGCGACCAAACTCGGCACAAAGAGGTGCGTAATGATATGAACGGCACTGATTTGCCCTCCTATCCAGAGCATTGTGGTAGTAACATCACCAATGGGCGACCAAGCTCCGCCTGCATTGGCGGCAATAATGACCACACCCGCTAATAGCTTGCGCCAATCCGAAGCAGGGAGCAATTTTCGCAAGAGCGAAATCATCACAATAGAAGTGGTCAGATTGTCTAAGGCTGCCGACATAAAGAAGGTCAGCAAGGCGATAACCCAAAGCAAGACCACAGGATTTTGCGTCTTGATGCGGTCAGTTATCAGGGCAAAACCTTGATGGGCATCGACCAACTCTACAATCGTCATGGCTGCCAAAAGGAAAAACAAAATCTCGGCAATCGGCGTAAGGTGGTGTGCCAACTGTTCGGCTACCAGATGCGATTCCGCCCCTAAAAGGGCATACAAAGACCAACAAATCACGCCCGTAAGTAAAGCCGAAGCCGTTTTGTTGGCGTTGATGACATGCTCGAAGGCGATGGCTAAATAGCCTACCACAAAGACAATCACAATGAGAGTCAGCATAGGAAGAAGAAGGAGAAGGGTGAGGAAATGGAGCAAGCAGAGAAGGAAAGCAGCAGGGCGCGTGTCGGAAATGGTTTTGTTTTTTCTACCTTTCCTACCCAAACCCTCGACCTCAAAGGTAGTTTAAAAAAATGAATCTGCAAGCAAAAAAAAGTCTTTTTTCAAAAAAAAATTTAAACCTTCTCTTTATCAATTTGAAGACCAAAGAAGCTCGTTTTTTTCTTATTTTGGGGCTGAAAAATACGCTATTTCAAAGAAAATCCGAACAAATTAGCGTTTTATTTTTTGTATAAAAATCAGAAAAGAAGCATTAAGATATAAAAACAAAAAATTAAGACTCTCTTGGGAAAGAAAAGCCCATTTCTTTTTCTTCTAATTCTTTGAGTTTCCACTGTTGCACGCTTACTTGTTCTTTAATAAGTTCGATGCCTTCTATGAGCATGCCTTTTGAAAGAGTAGAGAGCTGTTTATGCCCTTGCTCGTCTAAAACAAGCGTTGCTATCACAACTTCGCAAATTTCGTCTATGACGTGATTGTTTTCGGGCTTTACTACATCTTTTAAAATTTGCTGCACAACGTTATGCACAATGTCGCTGATGGCATTTTCTAAGGTTTGGCTAATGAAGCCGCCCAAAACGGGAACGGTTTGCTCGATGGTCTTGATTTCTTTATTTTGCTCTACGGCTTCGTAAATGAGCTTATCTACGTATCTTTTCAAATCATTTTTATAGGAATCGTGATTGGCAGCCACTACCTTTTGCATGCGGCGCGAAAGCCAAGCGGCAAGCGTGCCTCCATGCGGTTTTACTACCTGCGCCAAGATTTTTTCCGTAAGTGGATTGCCTTTTTCTATTTCGTTCTGCACTTCATTCAAAACATTGATAACGACTCTATCCGAAACCTCCTCTACAAAAATGGCAAAGTATTTTGTAATCGTTTTATAGACATAAGTGCGCGTTAAATCCACCACGCCCATTTTTTGCAACTTATAGAGCATCATAAAAATGCGCAAAAGCCTTAGAAAACGAAACGCCGCCCCCGGCAGGCAGCCTAAGGTATCATACCAATGGATAAAAGGGTAGAAAAACCATTTGTGGTAGGTCTTTCTAAAAATGGCAATGCCCCAACGGATAAAAAGTTCGCTTACAAAGATGGAAACGAAGATGAGGTCGAGGAGAGAAAAGTTTTGATGTATGTATTTATTGTAGTAAAAATAAAAGTTGTATAAATAGTTTTTTAGAAAATCTTGTATCAAAACCGCCTCAAAGATAAAATCGAAGAGTATCAGCAAGAGATTTAGCCCTAAAAGCGTCAGAACGACGATGTCGGCTACCAATTCTGCCGTCGAGAGCTTATCTTTTTGTAGGTTGGAGATATTGATTTTGTAGAGATTTTCCATCTTTAAAGGCGTTTTAAAGGCGATTTAAAATCCAAATGAAATAGGCAGCAAAGATATAGCAGGGAAAACCCTAAGCATCGATAAGACACTTAGGGCTAAAAGGCTGGGATTACCTCTACATTTGGTCGGCTTCCACTCGTGTATTGCGCTTGACGTTCATCAAAGAGCTACGCTTACGCATTTTGCCCGCAGGTACGCCAAACATCATCTTGAAACGACGGCAGAAATAAGCTGTATCTTTGTACCCAATCTCGATGCCGATAGCGCGGATACTTTTGCGCGAAGTACGCAAGAGTTTGACGGCTTCTTCCATGCGCTGGTACTCGATGTAGTCTTGTGGGTTCATGCCTGTGAGCATCTTGAAGTATTGCCCTACGTAATCTTCCGATACGCCTGCAATCGTTGCCAAGACCTTATTCGAGAGGTCGTCTGCCAAGTTTTCTTTGATGTAATTAAACATCTGCATCAGGCGTGGGTCTAAGAAGTAGGTGCTATTGGTGGCGATACGCTCTACAAAGAGTTTGTTGCCAATGATATAGCGCAAGATTGCCAAGTTGATTTTTTCAATCAGGATATTGGTCAGGCGTTCTTTGCCTACGCGCGTTTGGGCGCGTTCTTCTACCAAAAGCTCGATGTCGTGCTTTAAAATGTCGTCTTTTAGCACAAAGGCAGGTAGGTCTAACGACTTGAAAAAGTTGATAGAATCGTACACCTTTGCATCAAAGACAATCCAAGAGATAACCACTTGTCCTGCCTGCTCTTCCTGATAAGGCGTGAGGTATTGCTCCTTTTGGGCATAGAACTCTTCCTGTGAAACGTGCTTAACCTCAGTGCCTGTTCCCAAGATAAGGTTGCTCAAATTCCAACCTGCGGGGATAAACAAGACCTCACCCGATTCTACTACTTGCTTTTTTTCGCCAAAGAAAATAGAGCCTTTATGTACCAGAATAACGCTGTTATTGATGTCATAGATGTTTTCAACGTGTATCGGTGCATTGACGCTGCTTTTGGCAGAATACTCATGGCGAATGATGAGCGACTCGACAATTTTATTGTAATCTTCCATATTGAGAGGCTTGATGGGAATAATAAGAGAGTTGAAAATAATATTTTTCACAAAATAAAGAAATCATGGCATAAAAAACAAGTAGGCTGCCGTGATTCTCAAAAAAATACAAAGAAAAAAAGCGTTTCAAGCCTATTTTTCAAAAAAATGCTACTTTACTATTGGATTTTTGCCGTTTTTATCACTACCTCTATCCAAACGGGAATGTGGTCGGAAATGTTACGGGCAGTTTTCAAATCTTTGAAATCTTGGTAGAAGTGAATTACATCTGCTTTTTTTAGCTCAAAATATTTGCTTTCATAAAGAATATTGTCATATTCTTGGCTCAAAAGTTCGCCATCTTGGGCAGGTTTGAGGCGCAGGCTCGTTTTTTGGTTCTGAATCGCCGACTCATACCCTTGTTTTTTTAAGCCATCATAACAGGCGTGCTTTTCGCTGATGTTAAAATCGCCCATTATCAAGATTTTATCACGCTTGTAAGTTGAAGTGAAAAAAGTGAGTTGTTCTACTTCTTTGTCGGGGTCTTTGCTCGAAGGGACGGCGTGAAAATTGACCATCATAAAAGTTTCACCACTTTTGGCGGCTTCAAAACGCGCACAGTAGGGTTCGCGGTCGAGGCTATTTGCCAACTTGCTTTCAAGCCAAGCCTTTTTGAGGCTTGCCTTAGCGGTTTTCCACAAAAAGGCGTACCGTTCTGTTCCCGCGCCTTCGGTAGGGTCGCTTAGGCTGTAATCCCACTTTGCGCCTGTGCGGTTGAGCGCGTCGGCAAGGGCGGCGACTCCTTGTGCGCCTGCGGGTGAGGTAGCAATTTCCTGAATTGCCACTACATCATAGCCTTTGATGGTCTTGGCAATGTACTCAATTTCTTCGTCAGATTTGGATTTGCCAAAATTATACAAGTTCCAAGTCAGGATTTTGAGGGCATCTGTTTTTTTAGAAGGTCTATCTTTTTGGGGCGAATCGCTTGTTTTGTCCTGCTTCGTTTGAGAGGCAAAGCCGCCATTTTGCTGACCCTGATTTTGCGAAATAGGCTCACAACTTGTCAGAAAGAAGGCAGTCCAAAGCGAAAAAAGAAAGGTTAGGAAGGGGTAGAGATAATTTTTTTTCATGGGAAAAGGGGATAAAGGGTTTTCTGTTTTTAAATGGTCTAAGTTAGGTTTTTAGGTCTGTTTGCTGTTAGGTCAAATCGAAATACCACATCACCAGAAGCTGTACCAAGCCTGCTACAAAACCTAAGATTGCGCCTACTAAAATCAAAATCCATTCGTCTTCTTGAAAGGCAGGGCGCAAAAAGCCTTCAAATTCGTCGGGGGGCAGTGCCGACATTTTTTCTTCGAGCATGCCGCGCAGGTTGAGGGCTTGTTCGGCATAGGCAAAGACATATTTGACCGAAATGGGCAATTCGCGCATAAATTCGTAGAGGACAATGTTTTTGGCAATATCGATGCGCCTACCTGCTACCAAGCTCACGACAGGGCGCGAGCCGCCAGCCGTTTCTTGTACTACTTTATCGACCAAATTATCGACGTGCTGCTGCATGAGCATGCCCAATTTGTGGGAGGCAGGACCGCGTACCAAAAACTCGAACATGCTTTCTGTGGTCAGAATTTCCGTCGTGATAATTCCTGCATATTCGCGTGCGACCTCTTTTTGGCGTTTGAGGAAAAGCCCTTGTAGGCGATACAAGCCCAAGATATTGATGGGAAGTTGTGGCTCGAAGATGAGTTTGAGAGCCAGCACGTTGGTAAGATAGCCCACTATCAAACCGAAGGAGGGCAAAATCCACCAAGAGCCAGAGGGGAAGTAATAAACCGCTACCGTTTGTACCAAGCCAAATAAGCCCCCAAACCAGAAGCCCGACCGCTCGATAAACTTAAATTCTTCCTTGCCACAGCGCAGGAAAATTTCGTTAATAAGTTGTTTATCAGCCATTAAAGCCTCAATCACTAAGCGTTTGAGGTCTAAAAGGTCTTTGATTTGCGTCTTGATGTCCGACATCACTTCGGCAACGCTATTGGGCAGTTCCTCATGCACGCGGTCGTAGATTTGCTTGCGAACCGCTTGCGGAGTGTTGCGCCAAATGGTAGGGATTTGGGCTTCCATTACCTCGTCTAAAATCTTATTCGCTACCTTTTTGAGTTCGGGCGACATCTCTTCGCTTACGCGCAAAGGGTCTATTTTTTCAAATTGTTCCTCTATTTTTAGTAATTTTGCCGTAAGCAAATCCACCGACTTAGTCGCCATCTTTCGTGCCTTAGAAGGAATAATGCCCTGCCAACCCAAAGGGCGCACGCCTACATACTCCAAAGGGTAGAAGGTCATCAGCAACGCCATCCAGTTGGTAAGCCAGCCGATAAGCCCGCTTGTGAGCGGAATGGAAGCATAAATCAGAAAAAGACGCACCTTTGCTCCATCTATATTGGCGAAGGCTGCCGCTAAGTTTTCGCCAAGGGCTTCAAAAAAAGAAACTATTTCTACCACAGACATCAAAAAAAGGGATATAACAAACATAAGGCGACAAACGTAAGATAAGCGAGGCTAAGGCATAGATTTTGTAAAAATAAGAACTTTATCCAAACAAAATGCAGGAAAGGGCTTTTTTATTCTTTTCTTTGGCACAATTCATTTATCTTTACCCTGTCTTTACCCTACATCTTTCATCAAGAATGGCATTTCCTAAAAATTCAGACCACAAATCCGACACGCCTTGGGGCTATCATACCCTAAAACCTGCTCTTTTGCTCAAAGAATATGGGCGAAATGTGCAAAATATGGTCGAGCATCTCAAAACGCTGCCAGACCGTCAGGAACGCACACAGGCGGCATACGCACTTATCAACGTGTTAAAAGAAGTCAATCCCACCCTCAAAGAGGTCAATGACAACGAACAACGCATCTGGGACCACCTTTATCTTATGGCAGGTTTCGATTTAGACATAGATAGTCCCTTTCCACCTCCTTCGCCTGATACTTTGCACCAAAAACCCAAACACTTGGGCTATCAAAAGACCGAATTTCGCTTTCGCCATTATGGTAGGAATGTGGAAAATCTGTTGATAGACGCGATTGCCCTGCCCGACCGAAGCGATAGATTAGCCGCCTACGCCTATATCGGCAAATTGATGCGACAGCTCTACACCACTTGGAACAAAGACCAAGTAGAAGATGCTACACTTTTCAACGATATGAAACGCATTTTGGGCAGCAAAAGCGAAAAGCTCGACTTAGATATAGATACCATTAAAGAGATGAGCCTTTTTCAAGTAGGCAATTATAGTGATGCTAATTTGGAAAATTCTTATACGATTTTTGTACCCGAAAAAGCTCCCACAAAGAAGAAAAAAGTCCGCCCCGCACTCAAACGCAAGCGTCTTTCTTAGCCTGATAAGGCAGCTTTGAAACAAAACACATTCCCAAGCGGTTTTGGTATCAAATCAAAAGGGGCAAATTTTGAGCAAGCCGCCAAATCTTTCAAATCTTTTTGGGGTAGGTATATTAAAAAGTTTTAAAAAAAACACTTTTCCTGCCTTTTTCTATCTTAGATTTGGAAAAAAGCGAATCTTACTGTAATTTCGGCAGCCTTTCTGCCTACTAATTTTGGTGCAAATAAGGCAATCTTGAAAGAAGAAAGGCGCGACAAACTCCCTTTTTAGGCTGCGCCTTTGGCGGTTGTCCTGCTTTTGCCGTCTTTATCAATACCTTTGTATCCATACCTCTTTCGCTACCTTTCTTTGGGCAGTTTTCTTACTTATCCGCTTTTGCTTACTTTTCTATTTTGCCTCACCTCAATATCCTACTTACTTGAAACTTCTCATTTTCTTATTTGAAAAGATGAAAAAAAACATATATTGGAGCAGCCTACCCTTTTTATTTATACTTTTGGGGGTAGGGGCATATTTTGGCAGCCCCTTCAAAAACGAGGGCGAACCTGAAAAAGATAAAGTGCTATTACAACTCATTTGGCAGGCTCTTTCTTACCAACACTATCAGCCAAAAGCCATAGATGACGCTTTTTCCGAAAATGCCTATCAGTTGTTTTTAGATAATTTAGACAACGGAAAACGATTCCTTTGGAAAAGCGACATCAAGACGCTGGTCAAGCACAAGAAACAAATCGATGAGCAGGTGCAAGAAGGCAACTACGACTTTTTCGAGCAAGCCTACACACTCTTTGTCAAACGCATCGATGAGGCAGAAAAAATGAGCCTCGTCCTACTTGAAAAACCCTTTGATTTTGAAAAGAACGAAGAGGTAGAATTTGATGGCGAAAAGCTCGAATATGTAGCCAATGAAAAGGAATGGCGTGAGCGTTGGCGCAAAAACTTGAAGTATCAGACCTTGATGCGCTTAGACGAAATGTTGGCAGTGCAGGAAGATAGCACCTTCAAAGAAGAGAAAAAAGATTTGGCTACCTTAGAAAAGGAAGCACGTGAAAAGGTTTTGAAAAGCCAAAAAGATTATTTTGATAGACTTCGCAAGGTGAAAAAAGAGGAGTGGCAATCGGTCTATATCAATAGCCTTTTGAATGTCTATGACCCCCATACACAGTATTTTCCACCCAAAGACAAAGCCGATTTCGACATCACTTTCAGCGGAAAGTTGGAAGGAATTGGTGCTACCCTGCAAGAGCGTGAAGGCTACATCAGGGTTACAAATATCGTCGTGGGTAGCCCTTCTTGGAAACAAGGGCAACTCAAAGAAAACGACATTATCCTCAAAGTGGCACAAGGGGCAGACGAACCCGTAGATATTGTAGGCATGCGCTTAGATGAAGCCGTACAGCTTATTCGCGGTAAAAAAGGAACAGAGGTGCGCCTAACCGTTAAAAAAGTAGATGGCAGTATCTTGGTCATTCCCATTATTCGCGACGTGGTGGTATTGGAGGAAACGTATGCCAAGTCTGCCATTTTGGAAAGCAAAGGCGAATCTCATAAAATTGGCTACATCAAATTGCCCAGCTTTTATTCTAATATGGGCGAGCAGCAAGATGCCCGCAGTTGTGCCGAAGATGTGAGAAAAGAGGTCTTGCGTTTGAAGGCGCAGAATGTAGAAGGCATTATCTTAGACCTGCGCAATAATGGTGGCGGTTCGCTTTACGAAGTGGTCAATATGGTGGGGCTTTTTATAGAAACAGGTCCCGTTGTGCAGGTTAAATCGAAGGGACGCGCTCCGCAGGTCTTAGAAGACAAAGACAGACAGGTCATCTATGACGGTGCTTTGGTTGTGATGGTGAATGAATTTAGTGCTTCCGCTTCCGAAATTTTCGCTGCCGCTATCCAAGACTATGGCAGAGGCGTGGTAGTGGGCAGCAATGCCACTTTTGGCAAAGGCACAGTACAGCAGTTTTATGATTTAGATGCCTTTCTGCCCAGCAGTTATGATGCCATTAAGCCTTTGGGAGCTATCAAACTCACGACCCAAAAATTCTATCGCATCAATGGCGGCACTACCCAACTTCGCGGCGTAATCCCCGACATCGTTCTGCCTGATTTGTATAGTTACGCGAATTTGGGCGAAAAAGAAGATAAATATGCGATGGAATGGGACGAAATCAAACGCGCCACCTACAAGAATTGGGACAATTCGCCTAATTTGAGTACCATTCGCGAACATTCCAAGAGCCGCATCGAGGGCAGCGAAGCCTTCAATTTGCTTAATCAGAGTGCCGAGCGTTTGAAAAAACGCATGGACGAAACGTTATATCCGCTTCAATTAGAGGCTTATCGCCAAAAACAAAAAACGCTCAAAGAAGAATCTAAGCGTTTGGAGCAGAGCCGCAAAGAATTTACCGATTGGCAAATCCTACCCTTTTTAGAGATGAAACCCGAAACCCCTGATTCGGTTGCTACCGCGCGTATAGAGCAGTTTCAGAAAGAGCTAAAAAAGGACATTCACCTTTTCGAATCGGTGAATATTTTGAAGGAAACCGAACAATAGGCAGTTTTTTTGCCACAAGGCAGTGTTGTAAAAATGACGCAGAATAGGGTTTGCCAACTCTATTCTGTGTTTTTTTATGTGTGTTTTTTTGTGTTAAAATAATACTTTTTTATTCTTCTTCCTCTTCTTGTCTATTTTCTTCAAAGGCTGTTTTAAAAAATGGCTCATAATCAGGACTTTGCTGCAAAATTTTTTCCCATTGGTCAGACTCTACGGCTTGTTTTAAAGCCAGTTGCCTTTCCCTTAAAAAGGCTTCTATTTGTTTTTTCCAAGTGTTTTGGGTGCAAAGCGGCGTTTTTTGGAGTGAAAAAATTTCACTCACTTCCGTTTTTCGTACATCTATCCATTCAAAAATTTGTTGATATTGCAATGCTAAGGAAAAGGCTTTGGTCTGAAAGACAAGGGCGTTGGGTGCGTCGTATTCGGTTAGTGTCCAGATAAGGGTAGGTTTTGAAAAGCCAATAGGCGGCAGTGTGTGCCACCAAGTTTCGCCTTCTGCGCTAAAAAGGTTGCGGTCTGCGGCACTATGCCCTGCTGCCCCCCCGATACAAGTTGCTGCCTGTTGGTAGGCAAAAAGGTGGCGTGCCATTTCGAAGCATCGTTCTAAGGGGGCGGCAAATTGGGTGGTGAGTTTGATTTGGTGCATAGAAAGAAGCGCGTGAGCGAGTAGGCGGTCGGTAAGATATAACAAAGTATAGCAAAGTACGACAAAGTACGACAAAATTAGCAATTCTGCGGGCAAAAGTCGCCGTTTCAGAACCAAGAAAACAACCCCAAAGGGATTCCCACTTTGCTATTTTCCTTTGGCAGACGGTTATTCTTTTTGAACAAATTGCGAAAAAAGGCTATCTTTGTGCAAAAGCCCTGCTCAAAAGGGCTTTTCATTCCCTCACCCAATTCCACTCACAGCCTTTTTTGGCTTTCTTCGCATGCAACGCCTTTTTACAATAGACATTCACACGCATATTTTGCCCGAACATATCCCCAATTTTGCTAAAAAATTCGGATATGGCGGTTTTATTCGTTTAGACCATCATAAGCCTTGTTGTGCGCGTATGATGATAGATGACCGATTTTTTAGAGAAGTGCAGGATAATTGCTGGTCGCCACAGACGCGCATCAAAGAGTGCAATCACCATCGAGTAGATGTGCAGGTGCTTTCTACCGTTCCTGTCATGTTTAGTTATTGGGCAAAACCCTTAGATGCCTTAGCTGTTTCTGAATTTTTAAATGACCACATTGCACAAATCGTCAGAGAGTACCCTGATAGGTTCGTCGGTTTGGGTACAATTCCGATGCAAGCCCCCGATTTGGCGATTCGCGAATTGGAGCGTTGTGTGAAAGAGTTGGGTTTGGCAGGGGTGCAAATAGGCTCACACGTCAATGATTGGAATTTAGACGCGCCCGAACTGTTCCCTATCTTTGAGGCAGCAGAAAAATTAGGCGCGGCTGTCTTTGTTCACCCTTGGGATATGATGGGGGCAGAGAAGATGAAAAAATATTGGCTTCCTTGGTTGGTGGGCATGCCTGCCGAAACAAGTTTGGCAATTTGCTCGATGATTTTTGGAGGTATTTTCGAAAGGTTGCCGAATTTGCGCGTTGCCTTTGCCCATGGCGGCGGTTCGTTTCCTGCTACCATTGGCAGGATTCAGCATGGCTTCGAGGTGCGCCCCGACCTTTGTGCCATCGATAACCCCATTGCACCCAAACACTATTTGGGCAAATTTTATTTCGATTCTTTGGTGCATAGCCCCGAAATGCTAACTTATTTGGTAGATTTGGTAGGGGCTAATCGCATTGCCTTAGGAACGGATTACCCTTTCCCTTTGGGCGAACTCGAACCGGGCAAAATTATACACAGCCTTCCCTATTCCGACGACCTCAAAGAACAGCTTTTGAGTGGCTCTGCCCTCGAATGGTTGGGGCTTAAAAAGTCGGATTTTGCCTTTGTTCAGTCTTGGGATTTTTAGGAAAAAAATATTTTTTGAGAAATTCTTATCGCTTTTAAATATGGAAAATCAAAACGATTTACAGTCTAAAAGAGAGAAAGCCCAAATCCTGCGCCAAACCATCGAGGCACAGGATTGGGATAGGCTCGATTCCCTTTTGGAGCAGGATAGCAGCCTTATCAACGAAAAATCGGTCTATACCGATACTTGGGGCGAATATTGGGGCTTTTTGCTCGAATGTGTGTACCGTCAGCAGGTCTTGGGCGTGCGTATTTTGCTCAAACATGGGGCAAAAAAAACTGTCGGCAACTGGGGCGACTGCCTGCCTACCACGCCTTTGGAGGAGGCACAACGCCTTCAAAATCAAGAGATTATCGCCCTTCTGCAAGCAAGAGAAAGACCTACCTATCAAAGAAAAGATTTGGAAATGTAGGGTTTATAGGAAAATGCCTATTAGACTAAGCCTAATCAATTTTGCAAATCTCAAATTTCGGCTACAAAAAGCATAAAAAATTTGATAATCTCTAAAAAAATCGTGTCTTCACAGTCTAATTAGCGCATAAAATCTTTTATGGAAAACGAAAAATCTAATCAAAAAGAACAAAATCTTTACGATAAAATTTTAAAGGAAAATATCTTAGGATATGTCTTGCAGTTTTCAGAAAAGCAGTTAGGCTTTCACATCAAAAAACATGCTTTATTAAAAGATAAGTTACAAACTACCTTAGAACGAGAAGCCGACTTTTTAGTCCTTATCACCACCCAAGACGAAAAAGAATTTATCCTACAATTAGAATTTCAAGCAAGAGATGAGCCAAATATGATACTTCGTATGCAAGAGTATCATGCCATTTTACAAAAAAAGTATCAAAAGCCTATTGTTCAAATCGTTTATTATTTAGGTGAAACTCCCAGTAATATGCGTTCTATCCTTGCGCCGTCGGAAGTTTTTGTAGGCTTTCAATTAAAATCTTTTAGAGATTATTCCTATAAAGAATTTATCGAATCTGAAAATGCCGAAGAAGTCATTATGGCAGTTTTAGCGGATTTCGAAAAGGAAAAGCAAGAGGAAGTAGTGAGTAAAATTTTATTTCGCCTTTCGCAACTAAAAACCGATATTACTGCGTTAAGTAAATACATCAAGCAGTTGCTTGTGTTGGCACGTCTGCGCAATAAACTTCCAAAAATAATTCAAAATCAATTAGGAAACATGGGAACAATAGGATATGACATCGAAAAAGATGACTTTTATTTGCAAGGTCTGCAAAAAGGCTTGCAAAAAGGCATAGAGAAAGGCATAGAGAAAGGCGTGGAAAAGGGCAAACTCGAAGCCCGCCGTGAATTAGCAATTTCTTGCCTAAAAAAAGGGCTTTCTATCGAAATGACCGCCGAACTTACGAAGCTATCCATCGAGGAAGTTCGCAAATTGAGTAAAGAACTATAAGTTTATTAGGTGTACTTCGTCGTTACTTGTGCAGGATAGTGAGTGGCAAAAACAATTTTGTAGCTTCAAAGGGGGTTTTTTGCTATTTTTGTAGTATCTTACAACGCAAATCAAAGATTTGCCGCACTGATAGGTACGCGGATTATACAGATTTTGTGGTTTGCCACTGTTTTTTTAGTCTTTCAAAATCCGCTTAAACCCGTCGAATCTGTTCTATCTGTGTTCGAAAGGGAACGCGGATTATACAGATTTTACGGTTTGCCACTGTTTTTTTAGTCTTTCAAAATCCGCTTAAACCCGTCAAATCCGTTTTATCTGTGTTCGAAAGGGAACGCGAATTATACGGATTTTGCGGTTTGTTACTGATTTTTAGCTTTAAAAAATTATTCTTCTTTGGCTACCTTTACCAAAAGCAAAACCTGACGCATCATTTCCGAAAAAACAGAGAGAGGTAGGCTTTCTGGCGACAAAACCTGAATTTTATCGTAAATAAGGATTTGATTGATACCAACCCAAGTGGGTTGCTGCTCGAAAATTAAATAAAGCCAAATTTCAAGCGTAATTTCTCGCTTTTCACACCCTTGATGCTGATAAATAAACTTTTTGCGCATCGGTAGGCGATTTTTGCGATAGGGACGCAGCATTTTGTAGTGCCAATCTTGTTGTAAGGCGACAGCTCTTAATTGATTTTGCTTTAACTTTTGATTAAAAAGCCAGTGCCAATCTATCTCTTTGGCGAAATAAAGCGGACGAAAGGCTTGTAGGAAGGGCTGCCTGATTTGCTTTTTTTGCAAAAAATCTTGCCAGTCTTCAATGATTTTTTCAGGACTTGTTTCTTGGGAAACTTTCGCCCAATTTTCATATACCTGTGCAGGTGTCCAAAGACTGATTTCTATGTTTTTTGCGCCCCCTTGGGTTGAATCCTCCAACTCAAAATTTATTTCGGAAAGCGAAAAAGGCAATTCGAGCGGCTGCCGAAAAGCATCTACAAAGTGCGAAAAAAGCCAAAAACCCGTCTGTACGCGCTCTTTTTCTTCGTCTTGAAAATGAATATTCCAAATAAGTTTGGAAACCAAAGTAGAGCGTAGCGGGTGTTCTAAAAAATAACTTTTCCAATGGGAAAAAGGAAAACGACGCGAAGTAAGAAAAAGACTTTCTAAGTATTTTTTTTGCCCCTTTGCGGTTTGGTCTATCGTTTTGAAAAGTTTTTGTATGGCTTCTATTTTGGCAGGAAAACGCTTTTTTAGTGCTGTGGGTGCAGTTTTGAGAGCCTTTCCTTGTGCATTGTACCAAGTGAGTTGGACTTTCCCTTCGTCTTCAAGGCGCAAATCGGCAATGTAAGTATCGAGCCTAATTTGTCTTTCACCTTCTTTCATGTTATAGGTGGGCAGCAGGGTTTCTTCGAGCAGGGCAGGACTTGTGTTTTCTATGGCAGCAGCTTGTAGAAGTGCCTTTTCTACGGTCTGTTGGAAATCTTTGCGCCTCGAAAAACTTTTGAGGGCAATTAGGAACTTTGCTCCTTTGCGCCCTTTCCTACCCAAAACAAGTAAGGCGGTTTTGCCTAAAATTGGATTTTCGGCTACCAAACCCTGATAAGGCGTGTAAGATTTTTGGATAATTTCTATTAAAAGTTGAAATATGTTTTTGCTATCAGGCACAGAAAGCACCGTCCAGATGACTTTTTTAAAAATAATTTCATTCTGACTTTGCAAAAGCAAAAGCCTATACCGCTCTATTTGATAACTGTCTTCATAAAAAAGCACGCGCCAAGGGGCAGCCGCAACGGTTTCGAGCCAACTTTGCAGAGTTTTGGCATAAGAATTTGTGCCAATGGTCTGTATCAGACGGTCTGCCTCTTGTAAAAATTTTTGGGAAGGCTCACTTCTGCCCTGCGATTGAAAAAAAAGAGCAAAAAGCGACTCCCAAGCCTTTCGCACTTGAAAGTCTGTTTCCATATTTTCCCAAAAAAAACTTAGGCTTTCCGCCCAAACGTCGCCCGAAACTATCATCACTTGCTTTTTTCTATACTTTGGGTTTGTACTTTTTTGCGAATTTTGGCACTACCGAAGCAAAAATAGCTTTTTTTGGGCATACTAAAAAGAGAGAAAAGCAAAATCGGGGATTTGATAAAAAAAATAAGACAAATTAAGAAATTTATTTGAGGATTTGCCCCTTTTTTAGTAAGATTGCAGCCTTATTTCAAATCCTGCCTTTGGGCTTTATCGTACCGACTTTTCACAAACCCATGAAAGAATATCTTATCATAGAAGACAAACCACACTGCCTCATCAAATTCAATGAAGATGTCCCTTGTCTGATGGTAAAATGGCGCGGCAAATTGAATTCTGACCACTACCGACAATCGATGAACACCCTTTTGGCGCAGATGCAAGAGCGTGGCGTGAGCAAAATCCTCAACGACGACCGAAAAATTACGGGTTCTATCACAAAAGCCGACCAAAATTGGGCTGCCCAAGAGTGGCTACCCAAAGCCTTAGAGTTGGGGTATAAAGCGATGGCGGTGGTGCAGACGGAAAATTTCTTCCGAAAAGTGCCTGCCGCACAGGTTGCAGCTATGGCGCGTCTTTACTACCAAGACCAAATCAAGATAGAATATTTCGACCAAATCAAGGCGGCTTCTGACTGGCTCGCAAAGGTTTAAGACCAAATAATTGCCTCTTTGGTAACGGCAAGGCAGGCTTTATTCGAAGATGAATTGAAATAAAGTGGCTTTTCAGACTCAAATGAGGCTTGAAGCCAAATTTTATTCCGTTCTTGTTCAAAAACAGTTGGCTTTAAAAGGAAAGTGCGGATTCGAAATCCTACGCCAAATCCGACAAACTACAAATAAAACTCCCAAGCCAAAACCCCAAGTATTGGAACATTGTGTTCGAATACTTGGGGTTTCTTTTTGCTACGAAAAAAAAATAACAAGGTTTTGATGTTCGCAAAAGCGAAATCAACTGTTCGTTTTCGATACAAGTTTTGAAGCTAAATTTTTATAAGTGTTTGAAAATCAGTGTGTTACAAATCTTGCACGCTTTTGGCACTATCTCTTGTGTAGGCGGCACACAGAAACCGCCGCCCACACAAACTTTCTTTTTTCTTTCATTCTCAAATCCTTTATTTCTTATTCTTATGAAACCTACCCTTATTTTCCCTGCCTTCACTGCCACTGCTCGCCGTTTTGCTTTTTCTATGATTGCGCTTTTGGCTTTTGTTTCATTGTTCAACAATTTGAGTGCCAACACGCCAAAGGCTTTCGACATCAAAGCCCAGAAACAACAGACAGAGCTTTTTGTTTCTTTGGAAAATGCAAAACAAGATGTTTATTTGGTCATTAAAGATAAGCAGAATCGCATTTTTTATAGCAACTTCTGCAAAAACATCGATTGTGTGCAGCAAATCAATCTGACCAACTTGCCCGCAGGTGAGTACCGTTTGGAAGCAGAAAGTGGAAATGAAATTGCGACTTACGATTTTTCCATCTAACGCCTTCTGTTTTGAAAGTGGAAAGTAGCCCAAAGCCAAATCCAACTTTGCGCCTGAAATTTCAATCGCCATTCTGTAAGCCAATCATAGCAGTTTAGATTTTGGCATTGAAAAAGCACCACACCGTAGCCTTAAAAACTACGGTGCGCTTTTTTTGTCTGTATATAATTTAAAAATTAAACTTATTTCTGTATCATTTGAAAACAAAAACAAAAAAAAGGCAATGCCAACGGCACGCCCTTTCGACCTTAACCAATAAACAACACATAAAACACACGCGCTATCAAAGTTGCGAAATGAGTCGCAAATCGCATCGGTTTCGAAAATTTTATTATCTTGCTTGGGTTTTGAAATCAGGGCAACGATTGCCCCAAACTTGCACAAGAACCTTTCGTTTTCTAACCTTTGATAGGCGATGCTTTCTTTGCACATGACAAAGGTATAAAAAATTCTTATACGATTGCCTTTTTTGCAACAAAATTCTCAAAAATTTACGATATTCGCAATGTTATACGGTTTTTCTTGCAAAAAACATAAAATGCCTAATACAGATGGATAGAAATTTAAAAATCGACAACATCGATTTGAAGATATTGAGCGAACTCTCTAAAAATGCGAAACTGCCCTATACTGATGTCGCCAATCGCGTCTTTGTTTCGGGCGGCACAGTGCATGTGCGCATGCAAAAGATGGAGCAAGCGGGCATAGTGAAAGGCTCTACCTTAGCCCTCGATTACAGTGCCTTAGGCTATGACGTTACGGCTTTTTTGGGTATTTACCTCGAAAAAAGCTCGATGTATGAAGATGTAGTGGCGGAGCTACAAAAAATCCCCGAAATTCTCAATCTGCACTATACCACAGGTGCTTATAGCATCTTTGCGCGTATTTTGTGTCGTGATACCAAGCATTTACGGGAAGTGTTGCACGATAAGATTCAGTCGGTAGTGGGAATAGAGCGCACCGAAACCTTTATCTCTTTGGAGGAGCGCATTGATAGACCGCCGCTTTTATACTAAAAAAGTTTGGAATTTAGCCAAAAAGATGGGCAATAGGGCAAAGCTACTTGTGTACTTTTGCTATTTTTTCACGACTTTTGTGCAAACAAAATCGCACACAAAAAATTATAGCAGAGAAAAACAACCCACTTGCTGCTCGAAAAGTTCCTATTTTGCCTCTTTGTAGGCTAAAAAGGGATTTTTTTGAAGAAAATAAGTCTTTTTTTACCGAAAATAATAGCAGGGGGTTGGGTTTTATGCCAAGATATTTGTTAATTTTGCGCTGCATACCCCATTTCTAACCTTGCCCCTATCTCTGCGTCAGTGCTTGTATCGCCCTACAAGCGAGCGAGGCACAAAGCAGGGGGGAAACATAGCGAAACTAAGGCTTCTTACCATGCATATAAAAATAAAAAAAGGATTTGACATTCATCTGGTCGGACGCGCTGAAAAGACCATCAGTAACGGCAAGCCTGCCTTTACTTACGCGCTCAAGCCGTCAGACTTTTTGGGCATGTATCGCCCAAAGATGCTTGTAAAGGAAGGCGACCGCGTCAAGGCTGGAACGCCCCTTTTCTACGACAAACGCTTGCAAAGTGTTCTCTATACCTCACCTGTAAGCGGTGAGATAGCCCAAATTAAGCGCGGCGAAAAGCGTGCGGTCTTAGAAGTGGTTATCTTAGCCGATAAGGAGGTCGAGTATGAGCCTTTCGAAAAATATAGCGTTTCGGAATTAGGCAAGCTCGAGGCTGCCAAAGCGAAGGAAACCCTTTTGAAAAGTGGTGCTTGGGTCAATCTCATCAAGCGTCCTTACGGTATTGTAGCCGACCCCGAAGAAAAGCCGAAGGCTATCTTTATCTCGGCTTTCGATTCGCACCCACTTGCGCCTGACTATGAGTTTTTATACAAAAACGAAGCTCCTTATTTTCAGGCAGGTATCGACATTTTGGGTAAGATTGCAAACGTGCCTATTCACGTAACTTTTGATGCCAAATCGGAAGTTTCGCCTTTGCGTAGCGTTAGAGGTGTCGAAATTCATACCATTGCAGGTACGCACCCTGCGGGGAACGTGGGTGTGCAAATCCACCACATTGCACCCATCAATAAGGGTGAAACCGTTTGGACGATTCAGCCTTATGGCGTAATTCAGATGGGCAAACTCTTTATGGAGGGCAAATATGACGCTTCTAAATTAGTAGCCCTGACGGGTTCGGAAGTTGCCAAGCCTGCCTATGCCAAGACTTTTGTAGGAGCTAAAATCAGCGACCTATTAGACAAAAACCTCAAATCCGACCATGTGCGCGTGATTTCGGGCAACGTCTTGACGGGCGAGAGTGTGGGCAAAGATGGCTATTTGGGCTTCTACCACAATCAGGTAACGGTTATCCCCGAAGGCGATAAGCCGCGCTTTATCCTTACAGACGGCTGGCTTGCGCCTACACAGCGTACCTCTATCCACCGTGCTTTCGGTTTGCTTTCGTTCCTAAGCCCTAAAAAAGAGCGCGTCTTGGATTCGAGCTTAAATGGCGAGCCACGTGCCTTTGTTATGTCGGGAGCTTTCGAAAAAGTAATGCCTATGGATATTTATCCTACCTACCTTTTCAAGGCTATTATGGCACAAAACTACGAGGAGATGGAAGCCTTAGGGATTTACGAATTGGTAGAGGAAGATGTAGCCTTGTGCGAGTTTGTAGATGTATCGAAACACGAATTGCAGTTGCTTCTGCGTGAAGGTCTAAACCTTTTGCGTGAGGGTTAAGCCCAAGAGTGGCTTTCGGTTGCTTTTTTCTGGTAGGTCTTTATCTGGATATGAGCTACCTATGCCGTAGCGATACTTGTTTTGCAAGTCTGAATGTTTTAATTCTTTATTTCTCTGTCTTTTCTGATTTACTTCTCTTCATCTTCTACTCAACTATGAAGTTTTTACACCACATATTAGAAAAGCAAAGACCCATGTTTGAAAAAGGAGGGAAATTTGAAAAATTTTACTACCTCTTCGAAGCTGGCGAAACCTTTGCTTTCACGCCCCCCACAGTTGCGGGTAGGCGTGCTACACACGTGCATGATGCCATCGACCTCAAACGCATGATGATGACCGTCGTGTTGGCAATGATTCCTGCCCTTCTTTTCGGGATTTGGAATGTAGGCAATCAGCACTTCCTTTCTATCGGCAATTTAGATGCCCCTCTGATGGACAAGATTATGGTAGGTACGATACAAGTATTGCCTATCGTGATTGCTGCCTACACCGCAGGGGGTATCGTCGAAGTGGTCTTTGCCATTATTAGAAAGCACCCCATTAACGAGGGTTTCTTGGTTACGGGTATGCTTATTCCGCTGGTGATGCCACCTGATATTCCGCTTTGGCAGGTAGTATTGGCTACAATTTTTGCCGTCGTGATTGCAAAAGAAGCCTTTGGTGGTACAGGTATGAATATCCTTAATGTTGCACTTACGGCACGCGCTTTCCTTTATTTTGCTTATCCTACCGATATTTCAGGCGATGTTTGGAATTACAAAGGGGCGGCAAATGTAGTAGAAGGCTATACAGGGGCTACTTACTTGGCTGTGGCGGCTGAAACCAAAACGGGAAGCGTAGCTGATGCCGCCATCAATGCAACGGCTTCTTGGAAAGGTGCAGAAAACATGTTTTCTGATTTTAGCCTTTTTATGGGTACAATTCCCGGCTGTATTGGTGAAACTTCTAAATTTGCTATCCTTATCGGAGCGGTTATTTTGGTAGTAACGGGCGTAGCAAGCTGGCGCATTATGGTAGGTTCGGTAGCAGGTGCATTAGCAATGGGTGCTTTGGCTACTGTGATTGCGCAAAGTGCAGGGATAGACAATCCTTACATGTTGATGCCTGCCTACAAACACCTCATTATCGGCGGCTTTGCTTTTGGTGTGGTCTTTATGGCTACTGACCCTGTTTCTGCGGCACAGACCGAGTGGGGTAAGTTGATTTACGGCTTTCTAATTGGCTTAGTAACGGTCATTATCAGAGTCTTTAATCCTGCTTATCCTGAAGGCATCATGTTGGCGATTTTGTTGCTCAATGTGTTTGCTCCTTTGATTGATTATTATGTGATAGAAGCTAACAAAAAACGAAGACTAAAACGTGCAACACTCTAACGGATACATCATCGGCTTTATCGTAGCACTGACCCTTATCTGTGGCAGTCTGCTTGCCTTAGCCAACGTTGGCTTAAAACCTTTCCAAACTGAAGCCCAAGATTTGGACACAAAAAAGCAAATCTTGAGTGCCGTCGTCGATGACGTGCTTGCCGTCGGCGATGTCAATGCTTATTATTCCACACGCATTGAAGCCATTGCTGTAGATGCCAATGGCGACCCTATTGCCAAAGATGCCGAAGGCAAAGATTTGGTAGTAGAGAAAATCAATGTCTATAAAGAGTTTAAAGAAAAAGACGTGAATAAAAAGCGTTTCCCCGTTTTTAAATACAAAAACGAAAAGGGCGAAGTAGAAGCCTATATTCTTCCCGTCTATGGAAACGGACTCTGGGACGTGATTTGGGGCTACGTCGCTTTGAAACCCGACTTGAAAACCATTCTTGGCGTTTCTTTCGGACACAAAAGCGAAACGCCCGGTTTGGGAGCGCGTATTTCCGACAAGGATATTCAAAACCGTTATCAGGGAAAATCTATCTATGATGAGGCAGGCGCACTTGTAGCCGTAACCATGATAAAAGGTGAAAATAACCCTGAATCGGCACTTTCGCAAAACAAGGTAGATGGCATGGCAGGCGCGACCATCACAGGGGTAGGGGTCAATAATATGTTGAAAAACTATATGAGCTTCTATCAAAACTATTTTGAAAAGGAAAAGAAGGCAACCCAAAAGCCTACCAAAGCCATCGAAATAGAACTCCCTGATTCGCTAAACCTGCAAATGGCAGATTCTACCGCCCTGACTGATTCTGCGCAAATGCAAAAAGCAGACTCGGCGGCTGCCGTACAGTAGCACTCCCTTGGCGAGGCTTTTTTATTCTTCTTTCTCGAAACCTAAACCTTTGATAATATGGCAGAAGTTGCCGAAAATATTGCAGCTAAAAAATCGGAGGCTCTTTTCTCGAAACGCCGCGTCCGATTGATGACTGACCCCCTTGATGACGACAATCCCGTAACCGTACAGGTTTTGGGTATCTGTTCGGCATTGGCAGTTACGGCGAAGATGGAGCCTACCTTAGTAATGGCGATAGCCGTAACTTTTGTAGTGGTCTTTGCAAACCTGATTATCTCCCTTATTCGCAACCTAATTCCCAATCGTGTGCGTATCATTGTGCAGCTTGCGATTGTGGCGAGTTTGGTTATTTTGGTAGACCAAGTATTGCGTGCCTTTCTCTTTGATGTAGCCAAAGTCGTGGGCGTATATGTAGGGCTAATCATTACCAACTGTATCGTAATGGGGCGTTTGGAAGCCTTTGCGATGGGTAATAAGCCCTATGATTCGGTCTTAGACGGCTTCGGAAGCAGCTTTGGTTATGCTTGGGTGATTTTGGTAGTGGCTTTTTTCCGCGAACTCTTTGGCTCTGGCTCTGTGTTCGGCATCAAAATTATGCCTGAATTTATCCCCAATAATGGTTTGATGACTAACCCTGTGGGTGCATTTATCATCATTGCCCTTATCATCTGGGTACAGCGTGCGCGAAATGGCTATACCGAAGCACATTAAGTTTTTTTTGGCTACTTAAATCTTGTAATCCTCGTAACTATGGAACTCATCAATATAGGTATTCGCTCGATTTTTATCGAGAACATGGTCTTTGCCTACTTCTTGGGTATGTGTTCATACTTGGCAGTATCGAAGAAGGTTTCTACGGCAATGGGCTTAGGCTTGGCGGTTATTTTCGTACTCTTGGTTACTGTTCCTATCAACAACCTGCTCACTACCTACGTTTTGAGTGAGGGGGCTTTGAAATGGACAGGCAGCCCTGAATTGGCAAAATTAGACCTTAGCTTTCTTAGCTTTGTGAGCTTTATTGCCGTTATTGCCGCCATTGTACAGCTTGTGGAAATGGTCATTGAAAAGTTTTCGCCCGCCCTTTACGGTGCTTTGGGTATCTTCCTTCCGCTAATTGCGGTAAACTGCGCCATCTTAGGTTCGTCGCTTTTTATGGTACAAAAGGAATACGGCTTGGCTGAATCTACCGTCTATGCCGTAGGTTCGGGTATCGGTTGGTGGTTGGCGATTATTCTTTTGGCGGCAATTCGCGAAAAGATGAAGTATTCAAATGTCCCTGCCCCCTTGCGTGGTTTAGGTATCACCTTTATCATTACGGGTCTGATGGGCTTGGCGTTTATGTCCTTTATGGGTATTTCGCTCTAAAATTTCCGCTTATCCAAATAAAAAACCTAAGTCTTTTTCTAAGGACTTAGGTTTTTTTATTGTCTTTTTTGTAGCAGCACTCTTGAAACATAAAAAGCGATTCGCTACGATTAGCAGCCTATTGAACACCTGCCTGCGCCTCGAAGGTAGCCAAAAGCAGCGCGTCTTGATAGAGTGAGAGTTTCTTGCCTTCTATTTCATAGCGAGTTGCTTTCTCTAATTTTCCTAAATAATCATACTCAAATTTGAGCAGAGGACAAGACATTTTAGTCGCCATAAAACCTGAAATGCTCAATTTTTTTGCCGTTTGGTCTATCTGATACATGCCCGAAAAATTATTGCAGCCTGCAAAACCGCGCAAACTTTTTGCATCATCTTGAAATAATACAAAAATATCCTTTTTGGCAGAACTTGGCAGCGTTTCCACACCTTCTAAATAGGTGATTTTCCACATTGTTTCCATAAAAGGTTGTGGGGCAATTTTACTCTGTTTTTTCTTTGAACCAGCGCAAGAAGCCGTAAGGAGCAGGAGTATCCAAAAGAGAAATGGAATTGCGATTTTTGATTTGTTTATCATATCAGTTAGGAAATTATTGAAATAAAATAAAGTGAAATAAGTTTTCTTTTTGCGTCTAAGGAAGTTTTAAATCCCTATTCAAGCTAAAAAGGAGTAGCCAATTTTGCTTGTCAGCAAAAAGAGAGAACAAAAGAAGCAAGACAGAAAGTAATGTAGGTAAAGTAAGGAAAAACAAAAAGCAAAAAGACAGAGAGTCTTTTTGCTTTTTGCATCATTTTCAGACCTGTGTAAGAGCATCTAAAAGGAAACTTTCGTGCGGAAACTTTTTTGAAAGACCACAAAAAATTAGCACCCTAAAACAGCCTACCCTCACAAAACTACTCGCAAGGCAAGAGTAGCCCTGCGCTTAGGGCGGCAGAGAGTCGGGCTGCCTGCGTGAAAAGACTTTCTTAGTCTTCGTCGCCTTCTATTTGGTTCATCACGATTTTGATGTCTATGATTTCTTGGAAATCCTCACCCGACTCCTGCATGTCTTCATCATCTTCTTCGTAGTACCAGTTGATGAGGACGTTTTTGCCATTGTCTTGTAGATGCTCGAGTTTGCGGAATATTTCCACCAAGCACTTAGAAGAGCTGGTGTTGAAATATTCTAATTTGACATCTAAAATGGTATCTTCTTGTGGCTCTTTTGAATAGTTATCGAGCCATTCGAAAAGAGGCTTGTAAAACTCTATGGAGTTTTCAGGTATGGAGCGTCCCTTGATGAGGAATCTGCCCTCTGTTTTTTTGAACTCGAGCAAAGGCGTTTTGCTTGTTCCTTCTAAGAAAAAGTTTTCCATTCTATCTGATATATCTTTTTAAGCCGATACTTTGATTTTCAAACTAAAGAATGAGTTGCCGTACAGACCTTCTTCGAAAGAATAATCCAGTTTTTCGCCTGAACGACGTGCAATATCTATGATGCCTAATCCTGCTCCTCCCTTGTCTGACACTTCACCTGCGTGGAGTTGGGCGCGATAGAGCTGCTTGATTTCTTCTTTGGAAGCGTTATTGACCTTCTCAATATGGCTTTTGAGTTTGGGAACTTCCGCAGTAGGCAAGTAGTTGCCTGTTATGATGAGATAGCCCCCACCTTCTTGGCGTGCTAAGACAAAGAGTACCGTATCCGCCTCGTGGTCGGGTGCAAGTGCCTCTGTATCTAAATGATGATACAGATTTTGCAGAGCTTCTATCAAGATATGATATACTTTTTTCTTTAAATTCGACTGCGGCTCGATGGCTGCCAGTTTCTCGTCGGCGATACTCAGTAAGCTATCCAGAAGACTCTGCGAAGGCGCACCCTTGTAGGATACAATGATGTCGTCGGGCAGCATGTTCTTGTAAAGTTCGTTGAGGTTCAAGGTGAAGGCAAAATATAATGATGAAACAAAATCTCTATCGTCAATCAATCGAAAAGAGTGAGGAGAAAAAAGCAGCCCTTTGCAAGAAAAGAGAGGCTTTCGCCACAGCAAGCGACTCAAAAAAAAGCGGATTTTATTTGAGAAGCCTTATACCAACCAGCATTTGTGAGGCGAATGCATGCCGCTTGAGCAGTAGAGCCTATTTTATGCGTAAATATAAACATAAATTCCGTTTCACAAAAAGAAAAGCCGTTTGAAAGGCGAAATATTCGCTAAATATTTCCAAAATTCGACCAAATCTACCAAAAAAGGAATATTTGTATCCGACTATAACGACTTTGTGCTGCCAAAGGTTTTTTATTGGGTAGCAAGTTTGATGCCTTTTTCGGTCAGCACGATTTTCTTTTCTTTGTAGAGCTTCCCGATGAGCTGTTTGAAGACACGCTTACTCATCTGAAAGTGGGCGAGAATTTCCTCTGCCGAACTCTTGTCGCCAAAGGGTAGGCTACCGCCTGCGGCTTGGAGTTTGGCTAAAATTTCGTCGCTTCGTTCGCTGGTGGCGCGATAGCCTTGTGCTTGCAAGACGAGGTCTATCTTGCCGTCAGGACGGATTTTCTTGATGAAGGCATTTTTTCTTTCGCCTATTTGTAGGGGGCTAAAGATTTCATTTTCGTAGAGCAACCCCCAGAAGCGATTTTCTACTACGGCACTGTAGCCCAAATCCGTCTTTTCATAAATCAGGATAGAAACAGTTTTGCCTTCCTGCCAGGTGTCGCGCTCGTCTTCATCGATGGTCTTTTGTAGGAAATGTTCAAATTTGCCCATTCCTATTAAGCGATTTGTGCGGAAATCCAAACCAATGCGCACGACGTAGTACTCGCCCTTTTGCATGCTCTTTTTTTGTTCGGCTTTGGGTACGAAAAGGTCTTTTTCTAATCCCCAATCCAAGAAAGCCCCAATAGCGGTGCTATCGACAACTTTGAGTCCTACCAAATCTCCTAAGATACCCTTTGGCTTTTGCGTTGTGGCAATGAGGCGGTCTTCCGAATCGGTGTAAATAAAGACATCGAGTGGGTCGCCCACTTTGGCGGTAGCAGGAGTCCATTTTTTGGGTAAAAGCACCTCTTCGCCGCTTTGTGCCTGCAAGATAGCCCCATGCACGATAAGACGCGCAATTTCAAGGCGATTGTATTTCCCTAAGAGAATTTTTTTGTCCATATTGAAAGTTCAGTAATTAGTAATTATCAATTAGTAATTACTAAGGCAAGAAATGCGCAGGGTATGATGACACAAGCGATAAGTTCTGTGCAAATCAAAACAAAAAAAAGCAAACTTACAAGTCTGGACGACTAATATTTTTTTTGGCAGGTCGGAATTGTCTTTTTGAGAACTTCGCTGCCCACTTTTTTAACAATCGAATTTGAAGAAGTGGTTATTTCTTGTTCTCTAAATTTTATTAAAATAAGACAAAACGGCGCGAACACTGCCTTTTTCTAATAAAATCTCTCCTGCCTCTTTGCGTGAAAGGTTAGGGATTTCTTCACAAATAAAATCGATGCCGCGCTCGATGAGTTTGTGATTGGCAAGCTGCATATCAATCATTTTGTCGCCTTTTACCTTTCCCAACTTTACCATCAGGCTTGTCGAAATCATATTCAAAACCATCTTTTGCGCCGTACCTGCTTTTAGGCGTGTGCTTCCTCGCAAGACTTCTTCGCCTACCAAGACCTCTATGGCTTTTTCTGCCTTTTTTGCCAAGGCACTTCCTTCTTTGCAGACCAATGCGCCTGTGTATAAGCCCGCCTGACGCGCCGCCTCGATGCCGCCTATCACATAAGGCGTGCGCCCAGAGGCGGCAATGCCCAATACGGTATCGAGTGTAGTAGGTGAAAAGGCGGCGAGGTCTTGCCAAGCCTGTGTGAGGTCGTCTTCGGCAAACTCTACGGCTTTGCGAATGGCACTATCGCCCCCTGCTATCAGTCCGATAACAAGCCCCTGCGGAACACCAAAAGTAGGCGGACATTCGGAAGCATCTAAGATACCTAAGCGTCCGCTCGTACCTGCGCCAATGTAAAAAAGCCGCCCCCCCGCTTGCATGCGAATCAGCGTTGTTTCTATAAAATCCTCAATTTGAGGCAAGACCAAACCGACAGCCTGTGCCACACTACTGTCGGCTTGATGTAAGGTTTCTAAGAGTTGGGTGGTAGAAAGGCGGTCTAAGGACATGTCTTTGGAGAGGGGTCAGAAAATGAGAATGAACGCAAAGTTAGAAATTTAATCATTTTGGGCAAAATAGCTCCCTATTTTCGCCTAAGATAAAGAACACAAAGAAAATAGGCAAAAGGCAGATAAAAAGAAGCCACCAAACTTTTTGTTTTCTTTTTTTAGGATTTTCATACAAACGCAAAAAAAATGCTTTTATACAGTAGCCTAAGCACAATGTCCTAAATAGGTTTTTTTTATTATCTAAAAAATGCGTCTTGCTGTTTATACAGCCTTGTTCATTTCAGAAGGGTGCAATTTTAAAAAAAACAAAAAAGAGAGGATACGTTTTTTTGCCATTCGAAAGGTAAAAAAGTTTAAAATGAAGCCAAAACTTACGTGTGTAATAAGTCCCCAATTTTGAAAAATAAGGGTTATTCTTTATATTGAGGGTCAATTTTGATAAAAGTCATGCTCACCGTACAAAAAAAATAAAATATGAAACACTATACAAAGAGAAACTCTTTTTTCTACTCGATTTTGGCTTTTTTGATTTTTATACCTTCTTTGCAGGCACAACTTACTGTTACTACCAATCCGACGATTGCCAACATTATCAATACAATTGAAGGTGAAGGCGTAACCATTTCAAATGTAACCATCTCTTGTGCCAGTAACGGTTATGGTTTATTTGACCTTGCAGGTACTACTCCTATGGGATTGACGCAGGGCGTTTTGCTAACTTCGGGAACGGCAACAGGCGCAATTGGACCTAATAACGTAGGTAATCTTAGTGGTAATATGGGAACGGGCGGAAACGCGCTATTAACCACTTTGGCAGGTGCGACAACGCAAGACGCTTGCATTTTAGAATTTGACGTAGTACCCGCAGGAGATAGGATAGAATTTCGTTACAGTTTTGGTTCGGAAGAATATCCCGAATGGGTCAATTCTTCTTACAATGATGTCTTTGCTTTTATGATAAGCGGTCCGGGCATTGCAGGCGAACAGAACATAGCACTTATTCCAGCAACGACTACGCCCGTAACCATTAACAATGTCAATGTAGGCAGCAATGCAACTTATTATCAGACTAACGCCACAGGTAACGCAACTTTTCAATATGACGGCTATACCGTAAATTTGGTAGCAACAAGAACAGGTCTAACGCCTTGTGCGACTTATCGCGTCCGTTAGATGATTGCAGATGCAGGAGATAGTTCATACGATTCAGGCGTTTTTATAGAAAAAGTAACGAGCAACGACATCAATACTACTGTCAATGCCTCGCAGGTGTGGGCAGGCTGTACTGACCCTATTATTACCTACAATCGTACAGGTAGCACTGTTAATCCGCTTACCCTGACTTTCCAATTTGCAGGTTCGGCAGTTAATGGCGTGCAATATACTACTTCTTTGGGCGGCGGAAATACCCTTACCTTTGGGGCAGGCGTACCGACGGTTAATATGACGATTACCCCCAACTACAATAACATCACGCAGCTCGATAGCGTCATCATCAGGCGTGTGCAGCCTTGCACGGGGCAGCCTTATGATAGTATGGTGGTTTATTTAAGTCCGCTGCCAGATTTGGGACCCGATTTGATTATTTGCAAGGGCGACTCTGTCTTGATGGGAGTAGGCAAATATGTAACCTACGAATGGCAAAATAGCAGCAACACGATTATTTCTACCGACTCTGCCACTTGGCTTAAAGCGGGAACTTATAGGGTCTTTGTGGAAAATGAAGGTGGTTGTAGGGTTTCGGATACACTCGTTATCAATTATAGCACCTTAGAAGTAAATGCGACTGTATCTTGTGGGGGTATCGGCAGCACAGGACAGACCGCCGTAATTTTACAAGCCACAGGCGGCACAGGAGGCTATCAATATTGCAATCTTACCTTGGCTACGGCACATACGACAAATAATACTTTCTTTATAGACAATAACACTACCCATGATTTTGAGGTCATCGATTCACAAGGTTGTAGGGATACTGTTTTCAATGTAGCCGCCCCCAATATCAATGATGCCATTCCGAGTAACGACCAAATTGGGGCTTGTTTGGTGCCGGGGGTAAATGCTTGGCTTTCCATTGCCGACCCCAACGAGGATATGATTTTGGCTATCAACGACAATGGCGTAAATATGGGTATCGTGCAGGCAGGTGTTACGATAGAGCCAAGCCTACCCTACTATGATGGCGAACCTTATATCCGCCGCCATTACAACGTAACGCCCACTTCTAACGGACTCACTACCATTCGCCTCTACTTTACCGAAGCCGAATATCAAGAGCTTTTGGCTGCCAATCCCAGCGCGGCAGGCTACAATTTGGCAGTAGATAGATACCCTGCCTCCTACGGTGCGCCCTATCGCCCTGCGGGAGAGTATTTAGGCGGTAGCGTCGTTACCAACTTCCTGACGGGTATTCATTACATCGAGATTGATGTATTAGATTTTGATGGTAGCTCCAATTTCTATATCCATTCTGCCGAAGGCGGCGATTTATTGCCTATTGATTTGGTCTTTTTCCGCGCCCAAACTGATAATGAAAAGGTGCTGCTTCATTGGGAAGTAACGCCACAGTCGGACGCAGTGTTTTTTGAGGTGGAAAGAAAACAAGACCGAGTAGCCTTTGCGCCTGTCGGTAAGGTTGTAGCACAAAATCAGGTCTTGCGATACCAATGGGCAGACCAAGTGCCGCTATCTGACCAAATTTTCTACTATCGCCTCAAAATGAAAGACCAAGCAGGGACAATTTTCTATTCGCCCGTAGTAGAAATAAAGTCTGGTGTGCCTTCTGATGCTTTCTTACAAATTGCACCGAATCCTTTTGCAGAAAATACACAAGTTTTGCTTTTCCTACCCCAAGCCGAAACAATTTGGGTACAACTTCAAGATATGGAAGGCAAGACGCTCTACCAAGTCCAACAAAATCTTGCAGCAGGACGGCAGAATCTTGCCATTCCTACACAAAAGTTGGCTTCGGGCATGTTTTTGTTGAAGATTCAGACCCAAACTCAAACTTTTATTAAAAAATTAATTAAAAACTAACCTTAGTAGAAACACCACCTGTTTTCTGCTCTGATGTTCAATCCTCTTTCTTTTCTGCCTGCCTTTCCAAAAGGTAGTGCAAAGAAAGAGGATTTTGCTTTGAGGCGGAAGCTACCTATTTATACTTGTTCTAAATAACATATCTCTTTTACAAATTGCTTTATAGATACTCAAACGCTTCGTAAATTTGCGTACTCAAAAATCCCCTCTCTATCAAAAGCGATGAATCACCCCTTTAAGGCAATTAGCATTTCTTACAAAACTGCGCCCGTAGCCATACGCGAGCCGCTGGCACTTTCAGATGAGGAAGCACGTAGCTTTTTGCTCAAACTACAAGAGATTTTAGGCATACAAGAAGCCCTATTGCTTTCCACTTGCAATCGAACAGAATTGTATTATAGTTCGGAAAACGATATATTTGATGATTTTATCAAACTTCTTTTGATAGAAAAAGGGATAGAAAGGCACTATTCGGCTTGTCCTTATCACCATGAGTGGGATAAATCGGAAAAGCAACTCGACTACGCCGCTTATTTTCAGAACATTACGCAAAGCGAGGAAGCGGTAAGGCATCTTTTTTCGGTAGCGATGGGGCTTGAATCGCAGGTAGTAGGCGATATTCAGATTTCAAATCAGGTAAAACGCGCCTATCAGGTTTCTGCCGACCTAAACTTAGCCACTGCTTTTCTGCACCGCCTACTGCATACCATCTTCTTTACTCACAAGCGCGTAGCACAAGAAACGAACTTTCGCGACGGAGCGGCTTCGGTGTCTTATGCTGCTACTGAAATTTTGTATGATAGCCTATCGCACCTGCCAAAGCCAAAGGTATTGATGGTTGGCTTGGGTGAAATTGGTGCAGATGCGGTGCGGAATCTCAAAAATGTAGGGCATTGGGAGGTAGTCCTGATAAACCGTACAGAGGAAAAAGCCCTGTCTTTGGCGCAGGAATTGGGTTATCGGTCTGCACCTCTTTCTGATTTGGAAAAAGAGCTGGCGCAGGCAGACGCATTAGTGAGTTCGGTGATGATGCAAAGTCCTCTTATCACCAAAAAAATGCTATCCGAACTCCCTTTGGCTAAATTTCGCTACCTGATAGACCTTTCTATTCCGCGCAGCATCGAGCCTGAAACAGAGGAAATTGAGGGTGTAAATTTGTTCAACATCGACCACATTCAGAATCGTACCCAAGCAACCATAGAACGGAGAAAGGAGGCAATCCCTGCCGTAGAAGCCCTTATTGCCGAATCGATAGAGGAGTTTTCGCAATGGCTACAAGAGATGACTTTTTCCCCTACCATTCAAAAACTCAAACAGGCTTTAGAGCAAATCAGACAGGCTGAAATTGCGCGTCATCTTAAAAATTTAGACGAAAAAGAATTGGGAAAGGTAGAAATGATTACCAAAAATATGATGCAAAAAATCATCAAACTTCCCGTACTACAACTCAAAGCTGCCTGCAAACGAGGCGAAGCCGAAAATTTGGCAGATGTCTTAAACGACCTTTTCAACTTAGAAAACGTCAATAGTCAGGGGTAGCGTGTTTGCTTTTATCTCTACTTTTTAGTCTTCTGACCTTTGTAATAGTGCCATCTTATTTTTACAAGTGGTACAAATTTTACAAAAAATATAAAAAAAGAGTTATAGTAAGTCGGGCTGTGGCGTTTCCTGCGCTGCTGCCCGATTTTCTGTTAGGGGTTTATTGCCAAATCGTTAGCTAAATTGCCCTATCATTTGGAGATATAAGGAAAAAAGCCTACCTTGTGTCTTTCAATTTTATGGCTTTTTGTCCGTTTTTAGCGTTTTCTAACTTGTTTTTTTACAAAAAAATATGATTAAATTTTTTAAAAACTTGTATCTCAACACACGTCTTTACGTTGCTTTGGGCGTGCTGGCGGCTATCTTTGCTTTCGGCTATAGCTTTCCTTTTTTGTTTGAAGTAGGGATAGGCGGTAGTTTTTTATTAGGTCTGATTTTTCTGCTTGATGTAATATGGATTCACCTGCCTTCGGTAAAGATACAAGCACGACGGATAATGCCGATACAGTTTTCTTTGGGCGACCAAAATCCGATTCGCATAGAGGTACAGAGCGAGTCGCCTTATCCTTTGCAGGTAGATTTTATAGACGAATTGCCTACCGCTTTTCAGAAGCGCGACTTTATTTTTTCGTTTTCGATTGCCAAAAAAAGCACCCAAGATTTTAACTACACGCTTTTCCCTGCCGAGCGTGGCTTGTATGAATTTGGGGATATGAATTTTTTTCTTACCTCGCCCATTGGCTTGGTGCAAAGGAGATATGTAGAAAAGGCGGCTACAAGTTTGCCTGCTGTGCCTTCGGTGATACAGATGAAAAAATACGAACTTTTGGCGTTTTCTAATACCGCACAGCTTTCAGGCTTGCGAAAAATACGCAGATTAGGACATAGTTACGAATTTGAACAGATAAAAAATTACGTCATTGGAGATGACTACCGAAGCATCAATTGGAAAGCCACAAGCCGAAGGGGGCATTTAATGGTCAATCAATATGAAGATGAGAAGTCGCAAGCCATTTATACCATCTTGGACAAAAGTAGGGTTATGCGCATGCCTTTCGAGGGGCTTTCGTTGCTCGATTACGCCATCAATACCATTCTGACCCTTAGCAATATTGCCCTCAAAAAAAGCGACCGCGCAGGCTTGATAACTTTTTCCGAACAGATAGATACCGTCCTGCCCGCCGAACAAAAAGCAGGACAACTTGGCAAAATCTCTAACGCCCTTTATGCCCAACAGACCAATTTTATGGAGAGCGATTACGAAAAACTCTACCATACCTTGCAATATACGACAAAGGGACGCGCCCTGATGCTGCTTTTTACCAACTTTGAGAGCCTTTCTGCCTTAGAACGGGTGTTGCCTATTTTGCGAAAAATTAGTCGAAAACATCTTTTAGTAGTCGTATTTTTTGAAAATACAGAGTTATTAGATTATGCACAAGAAGAAAGCAAACATCTTCTGGGCGTGTATCAACAGACCATTGCGCATAAATTTGTCTTGGATAAACGCATTATTGCAGAGGAATTGCGTCGTCATGGGATTCAGTGTATCCTGACCAAACCGCAAGACCTTTCTGTCAATACTATCAATAAATACTTGGAACTCAAAGCGCGTGGTATGATATAAAAATAAAAAATAATTTTCAAAACTAATAAAAACTAATCACATGAAAAAAGATTTTAATATTACAGGCACTTGCCGCCCTAACGAGCATTATATGATGGACGACAGCCGTCGCTTTGCCAGCATCATAGAAATGGTTGAGTATGGTGATTACTTTGTCATCAACCGCCCACGTCAGTATGGCAAAACGACCATGCTCTTTGCCTTGCTTCGGAAGTTGGAAAA